>JALUFE010000001.1 GCA_027052175.1 Helicobacteraceae bacterium
GAGTACAGATAGAGTGGATAAGCGATAAACTCCGAAAGTTCGAAAAGCCTCTTTTTGTCTGCAGCGGCAATCATGATATTGAACTCCCTGAACGAGAGAATTGGCTTGGGGAGATTGGGAACGTCTGTGCCGATGGCAGTATCGTACAGATAGGAGGTTCCAAGATAGGGTGTATTCCTTATATCGCTCCTGATTTTACGGCATTTGGTGAGTGTGATGTAGTTTTGTATCATCTTCCGCCGGCAAAGAGCAAAACTGCAGTTAATATCAAGGATGGCAATGACTGGGGAGACAAAGCACTTTACAGGCTGCTGCATAATGCTCTGTTTACTCCCCAACTGATTCTATGCGGGCACAATCATCATCCGCTTGCAACTACCGATATGATTGGAGAAACAACTATTTACAATCCCGGATCGAACAAGCATAGCGATACGCCAAATTATATAGTTTTGAAGTTATAGTTCGACCATCTTCGCAAAACTTTTTCCGACTCTTCCGATGTTGTCGAGTTTGATGTTCTCTTTTTCATCTATAACCGCATCGTCGATGTATTGGGCATTTATTTTCAAAATAACGGGGATGGTTTTTCCTCCAATGTCAAGCTCTTTGAAAAACTCGCAAAAAAAGGCTGTCTTTGTTGAAGTGATGATGGGTGGATAGTCCGTTAAAAGCTTTGCTGTTTCGATATCGAAAGTTTCTACTTCACTTTGATTATGAGGAAGAGACTCGGCACTATTTTTCATATCTTCGAGGTTTGCTTCATCGACAAAGCATATAGTGGCTTTTTTAGTGTTACGAATATTTTCCAGCGTATCTTTTGGTGAGCCGTCCTCTTTATGCCCTATGGAAACGATGACGGTCGGAGGATTGGAGGAGAGTGGGATGAAGTAAGAAAAGGGTGCGGCATTGATAATGCCAGCATCTTCGGTTACGATCCATGCTATCGGGCGTGGGATGACTGTTTGGCTCATGAGTTTGTATATCTGTGTTGGTGAAAGTTCCTCGTATCTTTTTATCATTATATACCCTTTTTTTTATGATTGTATCGCAACTATGTTAAACTTATGAAAAAATGAATAGGGCAGAATGAAAGAAAGAAAAAACACGTTGGTTAAGTTTGCTTACTTCCTGGAAGGTTCGCAGCGTTATCATAACATTAAGAAGTTTTTTTATGACCTGCTTGAAAATGATGATTATCCTTACAAGAAGTACTTTGATTTTTTTATGATCTTCGTCATTCTCAGCAGTGTGACACTGCTTGTAATGGATGTGAAGCATCATGTGCCGCAGTGGCTCGATGATCTGGATCTCTACTTCGTTACGGCAGTCTTTGTCGTCGAGTATCTGCTGCGGATGTGGGTTTACAGTGATGTACACAAGATCATCATAGAGGAGTATGAAGAGGCGCTTTTTTTTGGCAAAGAGCTCAGCCTTGGCAAGGTGCTGTGGAAGATAGCCAAAAACAAGTGGGAGTATATGACCACCCCTTCGGCTATCATCGATCTACTGGCTATCATACCTAGTTATCGCGGGTTTAGGCTGCTTCGCGTTTTTGTTTTGTTTCGGGCGTTCAAGATGCTTCGCTATGCCAAGAGCCTTACAAGCTTTCTCGAAGTTCTAAAAAACAAAAAGTTCGAGCTTATCACACTCCTTACACTCTCGGGCTTTTTCATCTTTATCGCCGGCATTATGCTCTATGTTTTCGAGGGCAACAATGTCAACCCCAACATCCACAATCTTTTCGACGCTTTTTACTGGGCGCTAATAACCATCTCCACCGTTGGATAT
>JALUFE010000002.1 GCA_027052175.1 Helicobacteraceae bacterium
CTGTTTTTACTTATCTGAATGTTGCCATATGGGTTGGACTTGTTGTAACGGTAGTTCAACTGCAGTGGTGATATCCACGAATCCCTCAGTTTGAGCGACTCCTTTTCGTTTTTCCTGTAATCAAGCTCGAACTCCTTTTGCTTGTAGCCTGAGAGATATTCATCCAGCCTCAAAGTCGTGTTGAAGTCGCCTGCAAAAAGATTACAGGCCAGCAACAGCGCTGCGGAGTGCTTCAAAGCCTTCATCGATCTCCTTTTTTGAAATAGTAAGCGGAGGAAGAAGTCGCAAAGTGTTTCGCCCGGCTTTAAGCACCATCACTCCTGCCGCTCTTGATTCATTTATTACCTGGCTGAGAGTCTCGGCGTCCCGACAGCGAAGCCCGGCCATCATACCTATCCCCACTTTTTTGGTGAAGATATGGCTGTTTTCTTCATAGAATGTCTCTAAAGCTGCATCGAAATACTTTATCGTTCTCTCAAGTTCGCCTTTTTCTTTCGCTTCGTTTAGGATATCCATCACTTCACAAACGGCGGTGGAGCTGAGATAGTTCCCTCCAAACGTCGAACCGTGATCACCAGCTGTAAAGACATCCTTTTTGCTCGTCATGACAACCCCAACCGGCACACCGCCGCCAACACCCTTGGCGAGTGTAATGATATCCGGCTCTATTTCATAAAGATTTGAGGCGAGGAACTCACCCGTTCTATACACTCCTGTCTGCACCTCATCGACAATCAGAAGTACATCCCGCTCCTTCAATCTTTTTGCAAGCTGCTGTACCTTTGTCTTTTCAAGCGGTTCGACACCGCCTTCTCCCTGAACGAGTTCTATCATGACACCCACGGTATGGTCATCTACAAGCGATTCGATTGCATCGATATTTTCCGCATAGACAAATCCATCCGGAAAAGGACCGAAATAGTTATGCATCTTCTCCTGTCCCGTCGCCTTGACCGTAGTGATCGTACGCCCATGAAAAGAGTGTTTGAGCGTAATGATCTTGTAGCGCTTTATCTCACCGTCAACTTCACCGTATTTTCTGGCTATCTTGATAGCCCCCTCATTGGCTTCGGCTCCACTGTTGCCAAAGAAACACTTCATATCGTATCCACTGGTCTCTACGAGCTTTTGTGCCGCTCTTGCCTGCGGCTCGATATAGTAAAGATTGGAAATATGGATGATTTTTTTTGCCTGCTCGCAAAGAGCGTTTGAAAGCCGCTCGTTTCCATGTCCCACACTTACAACGGCTATACCACTTGTAAAATCGATATACTTTCTTCCCTCTTTATCCCAAAGTGTCGCATTTTTACCTTTGACAAACTCTATATCCGTGCGCGCATATGTCGGAAGTACATATTCGGCATCAAGTTCTTTCGTATTCATCATTATCCTTCTACTCTTTTTATCTTCACTTTTTTCTCCTGGAAAACCGCCGATTTTCCTTCGTATGAATGGAGATCGCACGTCAGATTGTTCACTCCGGGCGTACCACTGTAAATCAGTACGCAGTCGTCACGAACATCTTCACTGTTTTTGACAGGCAGCACCACGCTTCCTGTCTCCGAACTTATCTCTATCTTTTCTCCCTCTGCCAATCCCAATGAGGGATGCAGATACGCACAGCAGGCTCTTTTGAACTGGGAGTTGAGCGAAGTTCTCGCTTTTGGAGTGATAAGGAAAAAGTCCTCCTCCATATCCATCTCAAAATCATACTCCTCCAGAAAACAGAACTCCCCGTCGTCCGTATCAAAACCTTCCTTGTAGGGTATGCTTTCTCTTGATTCTACCTCTTTTATCCCTTCTATATTCATTACCGCATATTGTCTGAAATGCTTGAGATACGACTCCTCATCCTCAAGCTCTATATCAAACTCGTCACACAGATAGCGCGCAAGTTCATACTCGCTAATGCCGTTTTCTTCGTCTCGTACCTTCGGCATATCCAAAAGTGCATGATGGGAGTAGGAACTTCGTATGTCGTTTTTGCCAAGAAACGTCTTGGCGGGAATGATCAGATCAGCCGCCTCACTCGTTTCGTTTTCAAAAAGTCCAAAGTAGATTTTGTTTGCAGCTTTACTAAAGGATTCCTTCACGCGTTTGCTGTTTGGCATCTGCGCAAGCGGATTGGCCCCTTGTACAAAGACGGTCTCGAAATCCTCGAATTTCGTATTTACCTTGGAGACTTTTTTGGCATTTTCGGTTGCGAAAGGGGAGTCGATCCCCTCTTTCGAGTTACCAAGGTAAGCGACACCACACCCCTCTTTGCCAAAGAATCCGGCACTGAAGGCAAAAGCGTCGATTGCACGCATCACATCGGCACCGTCACGATATTTCTGTATCCCTACGCCAACGACTACAGCTACTTTCTTGTTTTGAATCATATAGAGGATATCCCCGATATCTCCGAGAGAAACATCGATCATTTCAAGAATCGCCTTGATGCGCACAGTCTGCGTAAGTTCGTAAAAATCTTCGAATTCGCTCCCGAAATTTTCCAGACACTTTGCATCACAGGAGCCTTCGATGTGTAGAAAACGCGTAAGAAGAAGCGCCAAGAACATATCTCCATGCGGCTTGATCTGGATATACAGATCCGCCATCTTGGCAATGTCGGTTTTAACGGGATCGATAACGATCAATGTTTTTCCCTTTAGAAGCGGAAGCAGATGACTCGATGTCGTATGAGGGTTACGTCCCCAGATGATGACGACATCGCTTTTTGCTATCTCGCTTAAAGGCATGTTTTTATTGCTACCTCGACCTGCAATGATGCCTGCTTCTCCGGCTCCGTCACACAGTGTTCCGTCAGTCAGCGTCGCTCCAACACTCGCAAAAAAATGATCGGTAACTTCCTGCATCAGACCAAAATTTCCACTGTTTCTATAATGAAGTATCTTCTCTTTTGGAGTTGTCTCTATGATATTTTTCAATATCTCAAGCGCTTCCTCCATCGAAATGTCTTTACCCTTGTAACGAGGATAACGGATAAACTTTTGCGCTTTATAATGATTCATATGTGGACAGAGAAATCCTCGTGTATATCCATCTTTTTTCGCATATATCTTATCATCATCGTACACTATCTCGCATGCATCGTAGCAGTCAAGTGGACAAGCTGTCTGTTTCATTTTAATTCCACCTTTACCAGTTTCGAAAAGATTTTCGGAGGATCGATTATGATCTGCACCTTATATTTTGAAATATTCTGCGAATCGGCTATGGGAGTGATTCTGGAAACTTTATATAAAGTTTTTTTACCATTTATATAAACACTCTTTTTCTCGATTCCACTGAGTGTATCGGCATTGACATAGATCGTAAGGATCGCTTTGGAGAGATCCGCCACTTTCGCCAACGGCTTTGCCGGAGTGACGACATCTCCTCTTTTGACGAGCAATTCATACAGAACAAGTCCGGGAGCTTGAATGTTTTTATCTTGGAGAGTTTTTTGAAGTCGAACCCTTTTTGCTTTCAAGTCAGCAAGCTGTGACTCGTACGAAGCAAGCTCCTTTTTTGTACCCAAAAGTTGATTTCTTGCCGCAATCAAATCAAAATAAACGACATCTTTCTGGGTTTTCGATTTGACCGTAAGATCTTTGATACTTTTATAGTTCTCTTCTTTGCGTTTAACACTCTCTTGCAGATTTTTTACTATCTTTTTATCCGCCTCCGCCATCTGCTCCAATGAACTTATCTTTGTCTCTAACGCTTCCAGGTCGGATTTGTCGATCTTAGCATCAATGCGAATGACCGCCTCTTTTCCAAGCTTTTTGCCTATAAGATCTTCGTTCGCAAAAATCACTTCACCCTGTACGTTCGAAGCGATTGTATAAATTTCCATCGGCTCGACCCTCGCATAATACTCTTTAGAGAAAAGCAAAACAGGTAAAAGTATCAAAAACAGTATCTGCTTCACACAAGCCTCTTTCTTATTAGACTTCTTGCAAAACTCCTAAGTAGTCTCAGCGTTATCAAGAGAGTTTTAATCAAGGCAGATGTTCTTCAGCATAGCCGACGCTACGGTGAAGGTTATCTAACGAAGAGTAAAGCTCTCTTTATAACGCCCTACAGGAGGAGTGAAAGCCTGCGACATTTCGCAAAAAAATTTCCAAACTTGGCTACGGCTCGGCTTGAAAATTTGTTTTACAAAATCTCTTGGCTTTGACTCCTCTGAGACTGTTTAGGAGTTTTGCAAGAAGTCTATTGGATTTATTTAACATTTTACCATCTCATAATTAATATCTCACACTATTTTTGGTATCATTTGGGAAGTTTAAAAGAGGGGGATACTATGTCCGTTTTGGATAATGTCGATGCGGCGACGAATCTGGCGAAGAACAACGAACTGCAGCTTCTTGTTTTTCGCGTAAGCAAAAAGGAGAGTTCTTCCTACTACGCAATAAACGTCTTCAAAACGAGAGAGGTCGTCAATGCAAAAGATCATTATTTGACGGAACTGCCGGGTGTACATCCTCTGTTGGAGGGAACGATCGTTCTAAGAAATATGCAAATCCCCATCCTCAATCTTCCGCAGTGGCTTGGAGTGTCTCTGACGGAAGAAGAGCATAACGACTCTAAATATCTTATATGTGATTTTAACGGGGTTGTACTCGGACTTCGCATCGTCTCCGCATACCGTGTTGTAAAAAAGAGCTGGGAAGAGATGCATGCACCAGACAGCTACCGCCTCAAAGAGAACGGAGTCGTCATAAACGACACTCGTCTTGAAGACGGCAGTATGTGCCTTATACTCGATTATGAAAAATTTTTAGCCGAAGTTATGCCACAGGCGCTTGTGGACGTTAACGAGTCTCCAGGAAATCTCAAAGAACTCGAAATACCCAAGAAACTAAAAAACGGAGTTACGCTCATTGCAGAGGACTCGGCGACGGCCCAGCGTCACCTCAGTCAACTTTTTAAAAATGCGGGTTTTCAATATAAAATCTTCGACAATGGAAAAAAACTTATCGACTATATTCGCTCCCTCGATAATCCATCGGAAATTCCCGCCATCATCACCGATATAGAGATGCCTGAAATGAGCGGTTTTACAGTTGTTAAAAAATTACGGGAAAACCCGGCGACAAAAGATATTCCTGTTATCGTCAACAGCTCTATGACCGGAGCGACAAACAAACGAGAAGCACAAGGACTTGGAGCGGATGGATTTATCGACAAAACAAAAAGTCATAATATCCTTCCTCTTATCATCGAAGCCATGCATGCCAAAGGCATCTACTAATAATTATAATTACTTAACAACACGGTACGACACGTAGGTCATCTGAAAATAGAAATAAGTACGCCTGCCGCAACGGCCGAACCGATAACTCCTGCAACATTAGGCCCCATCGCATGCATCAAAAGCATATTGGTACGGTCATACTCCATACCGACTTTGTTGGAAACACGTGCCGCCATCGGAACGGCTGAAACGCCTGCTGAACCTATGAGCGGGTTAATTTTGCTACCTGGGAAAAGATTCATCAGCTTTGCCATTAGCACACCGGCGGCAGTCCCTACGCTAAAAGCGACGATGCCAAGAAGCAGTATCCCCAACGTGTCGGGAACAAGAAACTTGTCCGCCTCAAGCTTGCTTCCCACACCAAGACCAAGGAAGATGGTCGTGATGTTGATGAGGGCGTTTTGGAGTGTGTCACTGAGTCTCTCAACCACGCCGCTCTCTTTTAGGAAGTTTCCAAACATAAACGCTCCGATAAGCGGGGTAGAGTCCGGCAATATCAAAACTGCAAGCATCAAAACCACGATAGGAAAAACAAGCTTCTCCATTCGAGAGACATAGCGGGTTGTGCTCATCTTGATGCGGCGCTCCTTCTCGTTTGTGAGTGCCTTCATAATCGGCGGCTGGATGATGGGTACCATCGCCATATAGCTGTACGATGCGACCGCGATGGCTCCAAGAAGTTCGGGAGCGAGTTTGGTAGCGATAAAGATCGATGTCGGACCGTCCGCACCGCCGATGATGGAGATGGCGCTGGATTGTTGCAATGTGAAGTCGAAGATATCGGTGTACTGACTCAGTGCGACCGCTCCAACAAGCGTGCCAAATATCCCAAACTGCGCCGCTCCGCCAAGCAGTGCCGTTTTTGGGTTGGAGAGCAGTGGAGCGAAGTCGGTCATCGCTCCTACTCCCATAAAGATGATGATAGGAAAGAGCTCATTGGCAAGCCCCGCTTCGTAGATAACACCCAAGAACCCATGCTCCCCTGCAATTCCCGCTATGGGGATGTTCGCCAGCAGTCCACCAAAAGCGATAGGCAGCAGCAACAGCGGCTCAAACCCCTTCGCGATCGCCAGCCAAAAGAGCAAAAAAGAGATGCCAAACATGATCACTCTGCCCCAGGTATGGTGAAAAATATAAAGACTCTTCTCCTCTTTTGAGAGACCTTCGGGTACTTTTGGATGTGTCAGCGCAACGATGCCGGTCGTTTTTAAAAAATCGACGATCATAGTGGAGACCATTTTGCTTTCGTGAGCAGTTTTTTCACCATACGTATGCGATGTCGTACCTACACTCTCACTGGCTGATACTGTGGTTGTAACAAAGAGACTTAAAGCAAGAGCGACAAAAAACTGAACAAATATTTTTTTCATTCTTCTACCCTATAACCGCTACGGTTTGCCCCTCTACAACTTTATCGTGTGCCTCGACTTCGATGGACTTGATCACACCGCCGCTTGGTGCAACGATGTCAATTTGCATCTTCATCGATTCCAAAATCATAATCACGTCGCCTTCATTGACACTCTGGCCGGGTTTTGCCACAATCTTCCAGACATTACCCGGAAGTAGCGACTTGACCTCCACATCACCCTCATGTGTAGCCGATACCTCCTCTTTTACTTCCCTGACTTGAATGTCGGCATCTCCCTCAGCTACCTGTACACTGTACTTCTCTCCATCAACAACTACCGTATATGTTCCCGCCATCGAAACCTCTCCTTTTTTACAATCATCCTCTTGTTTCATCATCGATTTTTTTCTGACATTGACCGTGGCTTCGCCTTTTAGAAAAGTGATCCCTTTCTCACCGGCAGCAGCGGCTATGAAGATATTCTCTTCGGTTGTCTCCATACCCTCTTCTTCGAGCTTTTTCTGCCAGTACGCAAGCGACTTGGTCGGGTCTTCGTTAGCAAGCTCAAGCGCCGTTTTGGTCGTAGGATCTAGTCCCAGCTGCTTCGAAGCGAGTTTGACCACTTCCGGATCCGGTTTTACCGGTGTTTTGCCGAAATATCCAAGCACCATCTTTCCATATCCCGGAGCGATCGCCTTCCATGGTCCTTGCATCACATTGTTGAGAGCTTGCTGGAAGTAAAACTGTGAAACAGGAGTGACCGAAGTTCCATAACCGCCCTTCTCGACCACTTCGCGCATCGCTTTGATGACTTGGGGGTAGCGATCGAATATACCGTTATCACGCATCATCTGGGTATTTGCTGTGAGTGCGCCTCCGGGCATCGGTGAAAACGGTATGAGTGGACTCACTTTTGTAGCTTCAGGAGGCATAAAATAGTCATCAAGACATTTACCCAGCACCTCTTCATATCGCAAAATCTTCTCTAACTCAAGACCACCCAGATCATACCCCATCCCCTTTGTGGCATGCAGGAGTGTAAGCATATCGGGCTGACTCGTTCCTCCGCTAACCGGTGCGGCTGCGAGGTCTATGCCATCGACACCCGCATCGAGTGCCGCAAGATAGCAGGCAACACTCACTCCTGCGGTCTCGTGGGTATGCAGACGTATATGGACATCCTCACCCACAAGCTTTCGTGCCATTTTGATCGTCTCATAAACTTTATGCGGGTTGGATGTGCCGCTTGCGTCTTTGAAGGCAATGCTATCAAAAGGGATGCCTTGATCGAGAATCTCACGAAGAATTCGCTCATAAAAGGCTGCATCGTGAGCCCCCTCACATCCTGGAGGCAGATCCATCATCGTCACAACCACCTCATGCTTGAGACCGTGGCGTTTGATGGACTCTGCAGAGTACTTGAGGTTTTCGACATCGTTGAGGGCATCGAAGTTGCGGATTGTCGTCGTTCCATGCTTGGCGAACATCTTCGCATGCAGATCAATCAACTCGCTCGATCCTGTATCGAGCATCACGGTATTGACCCCGCGTGCGAGTGTTTGGAGGTTTGCCTCTTTGCCTACTATCTCACGAAAGCGATCCATCATCTCAAATGCGTTTTCATTCAGATAAAAAAAGAGCGACTGGAAACGCGCCCCTCCGCCAAACTCGAAGTGCGAGAGTCCCGCCTCTTTCGCCGCTTCAACAGCCGGAAAGAAGTCCTCCATCAGCACCCGACCGCCAAAGACGGACTGAAAGCCGTCTCGAAAGGTCGTATCCATTATATCTATATATTTTTTGCTCATCTCCGTGCCTGTGCTTTTTTATCTTCGATGATCGCTGCGACGATGGCGGCAACGATCTTTTTCTTGTCTTTCCTCTGACTTGCAGCTGTTTGCTGCTGAGACATATGCGCTTCAGGGAAAAATCTCTGTATAACCTTGGACATAAGGTACATCACTACGATCAAAATGCCCAAAAAGGTAAAAACGATCCCCATACCGAGTATCATAAACTTGATACCCTCTCCTACCAAATCGGTTTCCATACAACCCTCATCTTTATACTGATACCAAATCCAATCAAAAAGTGGGTTTGGTACAAAAGTTGTGTGATTGTAACATAGGAATTTTTTGAAGATGTTAAATGCTGAATAAAAGAATGTTTTTAATGAAGCTGTAAGAAAGTACCGCCATCCGACGATGGCGGAAAAAAAAGAGATTTATTGAAAGATCAGCACTCTCTTGGCTCCACACCGTCGAGATGATCTGCGAGTCTTTGAAGCTTGCACCTGTATGCTTCAAGGTCAAAATCTTTGATCCTTGCAACACCGTCTTCGACCGCAGCTTGAGCGACCGCACTTGCAACATAGACAAGCACACGTCTGTCAAACGGTGAAGGAATGATATACTCAGGACCGAAGCTCATATCCTCTCTGTTATGTGCTTTTTTCACTTTTTCAGGCACTTCGAGTTTCGCTAATTCAGCCAAAGCTTTTGAAGCTGCCATTTTCATATTTTCAGTGATCTTCGTTGCTCTTACATCGAGAGCTCCACGGAATATTTGAGGGAACCCGAGAACATTGTTGACCTGGTTTGGATAATCACTTCTTCCTGTCCCCATGATAACATCCGGACGTGCGGCTTTAGCCACTTCAGGTTTGATCTCCGGATCAGGGTTTGCACATGCGAAGATAATCGGTGAGTTATCACTCATCTCCTTCACCATCTCCGGAGATATAAGATCCGGCCCGCTGAGACCAAGGACCATGTCTGCACCTTTGATCGCATCTTCGAGTGTACGGTCTTCTGTATCGAGTGCGAACATTTTTTTGTATTCATTGAGATCGTCTCGACCGTTATGAATCACACCTTTGGAGTCAAGCATAACAATCTGCTCTACACCGAGGTTTCTATACATTGAAGCACACGCGATTCCGGAAGCTCCCGCACCGATAACGACGACTTTGAGGTCTTCCGGTTTTTTACCGCTGATTTCAAGAACATTGATAAGTCCGGCAGTCGTGATAACCGCCGTACCGTGCTGATCGTCGTGGAAAACCGGCACGTCGCATATCTCTTTGAGGCGTCGCTCTATCTCGAAGCATCGTGGAGCCGATATGTCTTCAAGGTTGATACCGCCGAAACTATCAGCCATTTTGGAGACGATGTTGATGATCTCATCCGTATCTTTGGTAGAGAGCTCGATATCAATCGCATCGACATTGGCAAATGTCTTGAAAAGAACACCTTTCCCTTCCATAACCGGCTTCCCGGCGAGATGACCGATATCACCAAGACCAAGAACCGCGGTACCGTCAGAGATAACCGCTACAAGATTTCCTTTGTTTGTGTACTCGTACGCCGCGTTTGGATCCTTTTCGATCTCAAGACAAGGGTAAGCAACACCCGGGCTGTATGCCATAGAAAGCTCTTTGTCCGTATTACAAGGTTTTGTCAGAAGCGTTCCTATCTTTCCGTTTGTATCGAACTCATCCTTCGCCTTATGATAGTCAAGAGACTCTTGTTTAAAATCACCCATATATTTCCTCCGATTTGTGTTTGTGGTCATATTATAGCCTAAAGAACACTAAGTAAAAAATTAAATACTTCTTTTTATCCTTTTTTTTTATTTTGTTGGCTATAATTACTCAAAAATTTCAAAGGACAGTAAGAATGAATTTAGATAAAATCGGATATGGAGAAAATCCGGATAAAGTCAAAGCGATCATCGAGATTCCTAACGGTTCAAACATAAAATACGAAGTGGAAAAAGAGAGCGGCGCATTGGTACTTGACCGCGTTATGCACTCAGCAATGTATTACCCGGCAAATTACGGTTTTGTCAACAAGACACTTTCTCAAGACGGGGATCCGGCAGACATTCTCGTCCTTACCGAATATCCTATGCAACCCGGATGTGTTGTGAACTGTCGTCTTGTCGGTGTTCTTATCATGGAAGATGAAAGCGGAATAGATGAAAAACTTCTTGCAGTTCCTACAAGCAAGATAGATCCGACATACAACGAAATCCAGGATATCGACGATCTTCCAAAACATACGCTTGACAAGATCAAGAACTTCTTCGAAACTTACAAAATGCTCGAACCGGGCAAATGGGTCAAAGTCAAAGGTTTCGAAAACAAAGCAAGTGCGACCCAGATCCTTCAAGACGCCATAGAGAACTACAAAGGGTGAAAAAATGATAGCAGGAATGTTTGAGCAGGAGATCGCCGCATATATCATTTACGGCATCTTTTTGAACTTTCTCTTCTCCATCCTCTTTGCCATGTATCTCAGCAAGAACATAGGGGTAGAGGAGATGGCGAAAAATATGGGTACAAAACAGCAAAGTCTGCTTGTCAAACTCTCGCTCTTCATTCCCTATGCAAAGATGCTTGTTACGCTCTATCGCGTAGCTATTTTACAGATATTTTTCCTCAATCGCGGACACAGCCACAAAGAGTTCTGGATATATCTCACTCACGACGACAAGATCACAGAGTAACGTTAGTTTTTAAAAAACTCACTCATACAGCGTTGCAGTTTTGTGTCGCTCCAAATGCCTCGCTTACTCATTTTCGCAGCTTGTACAGCCTGATAAAATCTATATCGGAACTCCTCATCCCTCAATCGAGACTGTTCGATAGCTATACCGGCTTTCAAAAGAGCTTCCGAGAATGTCTCTTTGCTACCAAGATAGATGATGCACTCGTTGTTTCTAAACTCAACTCTATACCCTTCTTCACGATGCATTGTATACCAAGCATAATAGTGCAGTTTTGGATTGTGCAGAACAAACTCATCAAGCGCCTTTTTGCAAACCGATGTGATATGATTGTTTCGGATCACCTTATCGATCGTCCATACTCCATATGGCCGGCAAAAGTATCGTGCCTCTTTGAAGCGAAACAAATAGCTGTCGTTGGCATAAACGGTATCAAGAAGCATAATGTGCGGTTCTTGTGCTATCAGATGAGGCAGAAAGTACCCGATGAGAAAGAACAAATATCTTTTTTTTAAATCGATATTAGCTATAATCTTTTTTATGGATGAATTTAAACTCAAAATCATACTCAGTGCTCTTGGCGGTATTCTTTTTGCACTGATATTTATACTTTTGGCATTTGTTATGCCGCCGGATAAAGAAAAAGTGTTCATTAAAAAAAGGGCCAACAAACTTGAACAAGTTTCTCACGCTGTACGCGAGCGACTCGCAAACTAAGAAGAAGTGTATGCTTTATATGCTGTTTTGGGTTTAAGCAAAACAGCACAAGCTTCCAGATATTTCAAACAGCGTTCCACCGCATCAAGATCATCGCTAATCATGATAAAATGAAGAATTTTCTGTGCATCTTTTATACGTAGATTTCTTGCTACTCCGAGATTCTTATGTGCAAGGTCACGCAAGGAAGTAAAATCGGGCTTTTTCCCCTTTTTCTTGTCACTGCGAATATTTTTGATGATTCGACGAAACTGAGGCAGTGTATTGATGATCTGTGTGACATAATCGTCAAGCAACGAGTCTATAAGTTCATCATCGAGCCCAAGTTCCTCTTTTGCGATCTCCATCGAGTAGAAATGATCGTCAGTCTCCATTTCAAAAAAGTTCTTTTGCAGCTCTTCACATCTCTCTTTCGCACGGTGAAGATACTCCTCAAACGACTCATATCTATTAAAGATCATTTTAGACAAATTATTCGCAAGTGTAATCATGCAGAGAACTTTAGCATAACATAGTTGAATGTTTTTTAAAATCGATAGTTTATGTCACTTTTTATTATTAGAATGATCTCTAAAATGAGGTAAAAAAGGGATAATGATGCCGCATTGTCACAATGCGGCACTGTTTACACTGCTTTGGAGATGATTCTGTTAAGACGCGTAACAAAGTCGAGTGTATCGTCAATCTCCATCCCTGCAAAAAGTTTTGCCTGCTCAAGCAACACTTTTGCAGCATCGGCTACAAGGTTGTGATCCGAAGAGTCTTTGAGTTTCTGGATGAGCTCATGTTTTGGGTTGATCTGAAGGATAGGTTTTGGTGCCGGCCCTTCAGGATTTTGCCCCATCTGCTTCATCATCTGATACATCATATACTCAGGATCATCCTTGTTCTCTTTGATTGCTACGGGTGAATCGGTCAAATCGAAAGTTATTTCCACATCTTTCACATCCTCACCAAGTGCATCTTTCAGTTCTTTTATAAAGCTTTCATACTCTTTTGTTATTTTCTCTTTCTCTTCTTTGCTCGACTCGTCTTCATCGAATTTCGCATCATTGACATTGACGAATTTATACTCTTTGTACTCCGTAACCATAGGGAAGACAATCGTGTCGATCTCTTCGTTGAGGATTAACACATCTATACCTTTGGCTTTAAAGCGCTCAAGTGCTGGGGAATTCTTGAGCATATCGACACTCATCTTGCCGGTAATATAATAAATCTCTTTCTTCTCCTCATCGACATTTTTGACAAACTCTTCGAGTGTCACCATCTCCTTCCCGTTGAGAGTATGGAATTTTAAAAGTTCCAATATCTTCTCTCTGTTGGCAAAGTCGTTATACAGTCCCTCTTTGAGGACATTTCCGAACTCTTTGTAGAAAGTATCATACTTCTCTTTATCGTTTTTCATCAGCTTTTTAAGCTCACTGAGTACTTTTTTTACCGAAGCGTTGCGAATCTTCGCCATTACAGGATTTGATTGGAGTATCTCTCGGCTCACATTCAGCGGCAGATCTTTCGAGTCGATAATACCGCGCAAGAAACGCAAATATGTCGGCATCAGCTCCTTCTCGTCATCCGTGATGAACACTCTGTTGATATAGAGCTTCACGCCCGGTTTATAGTCCACTCTGTAGAGATCAAGCGGCGCTTTGCTTGGAATGTAAAAGAGCGTCGTATACTCTATAGCACCCTCTGCATGATGATGCATCCAATAAAGCGGCTCTTCATTGGAGTGCGCCAGTGTCTGATAAAACTCGATGTAATCCTCATCTTTGAGTTCACTCTTTGGAAGTGTCCAGAGTGCACTTGCCTTGTTGATCTGCTCTAAAACTTTTTCTGTCTTTTCTGGCTCTATCTCGTTGCCCTCATCATCCTTCTTTGCAGGAGTGAACTTCTCTTTCTCCAAGAAGATAGGGAACGGAATATGGTTGGAATACTTCTTAACTATCTGCTCTATGCGCCACTCATCGAGGAACTCACTGTCATCTTCGTTGATATGCAGAATAATTTTCGTTCCATGTCCCTCAAGCTCGGCTTTTTCGATCTCGAACTCGCCGTCTCCGTTGCTGATCCACTTGTAAGCCTGCTCCTCACCTGCTTTTTTAGTGATAACTTCAACTTTGTGCGCAACCATAAAAGCAGAGTAAAAACCGACTCCAAACTGTCCTATCAAATTAGCATCTTTCTTCTGATCACCGGAAAGCTGCTCCAAAAAAGCCTTCGTCCCACTGTTTGCGATCGTTCCAAGATTTTTGATGAGATCCTCTTCGTTCATCCCTATCCCGGTATCACGAATCATTAAAGTTTTCGCATCTTTATCTATATATATCTCTATACGGGGATCGAACTTGACATCTTTGTATTTTTCATCCGTAAGCACAAGCATATTAAGCTTGTCAAGTGCATCACTTGCATTGGATATCAGCTCACGTAAAAAGATCTCCTTGTTGGAGTAAAGTGAATGTATCATGAGATTGAGTATCTGATTTGCTTCTGTTTGAAACTTATGTTTAGCCATTTTTTTCCTTCCTTTTTTATAATGTTTGTAATTTCAAACAGAATTATAACAAAAAAACTTAATATTACAAAGTTAAATCAATTATCTTTAGTCTTAAAGACTAAATCAATTTTTATGCTATCATGGTGTTATGCAAAACAGTACCGATTATATAGAGCTCATAGAACCAACCCCTACACTCACAACAAGAAAATGCAAACTGCTTGCAAAGAGCATCGCCGCAGTGCTATGGACAACACCCTGGCTCGCTGCTTTGACAGGATGGTACTGTTACGATCTTTTCACTGGTATCGTTATCCTGGGTATAACTTATCTCATCATCGGTATCATCCGCTCAAAGCTTCGTACGAGTTCCATTCCTCCACACCAGCTCGAATACAATTATACAGATACTGCCATCGCAGTCTGGTTCACGGCAAAAAGGCTCTGCTATGAAGAAATTGATAAAAAATCTTCAAAAAACCTTCCAGTTTAAACTTTATTTTAAGTATTTTACCCTATAATCTCGCCATCAAAATATGGAGTAGGGATACGCAAGCCGAAACTATTTTGAAGTTCTATGATTTTTGGAGATATGATGAAAAAGATTCTTTTTATGCTTTTTGCATTTGCTGCAGCTGCATTCGCTGCTGACGGTGAGAGTGCAAAAGTAGTTCTCAACACAACTGATGGTGCTGGTCTTGCCAGTTTCTCAGTGCTTGGCGCTGGCCTTGCTATCGGTCTTGCAGCTCTTGGTGGTGCCATCGGTATGGGAAGCACAGCTGCTGCAACTATCGCAGGTACTGCGAGAAATCCGGGTCTTGGTGCGAAACTTATGACTACGATGTTTATCGCTCTTGCGATGATCGAAGCGCAAGTTATCTACGCACTCGTTATCGCGCTTATCGCGCTTTATGCGAACCCATTCCTCGGCTAAGCTGAGAAAACCTCTTCGGGCTTTGGCCCGAAACTTTTAAAACATACTGCCAAAATGCGACCGTGGTGGAATTGGGAGACACGCTATCTTGAGGGGGTAGTGCCGTAAGGTGTGCGAGTTCAAATCTCGCCGGTCGCACCATTTTGTTTCTTCTTTTTTTTCAACTTTTTTGCTATAATTCGCCCCATGAAAACATTACTAATATCACTCGTACTTTTTTTCTCCGGTTGCACCACTACTTACTTTATCAATACGCCAAACTCTCTCTCAATTCATCATGGCACAATCAAACTCTCCAAAGAACTCAAAACTGTAAAAAGGAGCAGTCAAATCTTCTCACCGCTTCAACTTGACATAGAAATCAAAGAAGACCCAAAAACACACACCTACATCACTTATGAAGATGCCCGTGTCAATGGAGGCTATATCTTCGATTATTCCGAAGCGACACTCGTGCACAAGATATTCAAACCTACCTACTCCAAGCAACTTCTAAGACTCAACAATCTTACTCTTTTCTATCTCACGATAAAAGATAAAAGCTTCTATATGCTTACCAATCATATCAACAAAAAAGAGCTGCAATTTATCTACCCTCTAACATACGATCAGAGTGTAAAACTTTTTGCAAAACTTGACAAGAAACTACTGCCGAAAATTAAAAAGCGCGAAAGCTTCGTAGCGACTTCGCCAAAGAGTCTGCCGCTCTCCTCCTGGTCACCGGCGACACTCATCATAGATACGATCATCAAAAAACAGGGAGGCAAGGCTTTTGGAAGATAACAAATGGTACTGGTGGGAAGATGACAGCACCCTCGTTTTCAATGTTCTTGGGACTCCATCATCCAAAAAGACACAGTTTCTAAAACCCTACGGCAACCAACTCAAGATCTCCGTAGCAGCCGCAGCCGAAAAGGGCAAAGCGACCAAACACCTCATCAAATTCCTTGCCAAGGAGTTTGGCGTGCGCCAAAACGATGTGGAGCTTGTCTTCGGGCTTACAACCACAAGCAAGCAGTTTCGCATCCACAATCCCAAAAAACTGCCAGAGGTCTTCAAGCAGTGAGACTCTTTCTGGGCTCCTTCGCCCGTGTAAACAATCTTGAGGAGACACAACGCAACTTCCCGATGTTAAGAGCCAGATGGACACCCCAAGAAAATATCCATCTCACCTATCTTTTTTTGGGTGACACTTACGAGCCAAACACCATCATCAAAAAGTTGCAAGACATACAGTATCCCAAAAAAACCGTTCCTCTCCTTGGACTGGGAACATTTGGTAAACCCCCGCACATCCTCTATACAAAAGCGGAAGACAAAGCCTTGCACCAGCTTCACAAAGAAATAACAACAAGATTGGATGTCACATCCGATAAAACTTTTATCCCACACATTACGCTCGCTCGCATCAAAAGAGTTGAAAATTTGTCCGCTTTTAGAAAAATAGTGGATAGTTACAAAAAAAAGGTTTTAGGAGAGATGGAAATAGCATTACAGTTGATCGAGAGTACACTGACTCCCGAAGGTGCAAAGTACGAAATTCTGTACAATTTTGAGACCGTTTAAATCTCACCATCATTCCAGGCATTGACCGCATCAAGCAGCGTATCGAAACTGTCCGACTTCCCGACGATATAGATCTCATCTAAGACATAGCAAGTCACCATCCCGTTTGGCTCGAGTAAAAAGACGCCACACTCATCTGCGGCTCTTTGATCGACCGAGAGTACTCGCATACCATCGATCTCATCCCCTGCTTCGATAACCGTATCATACTCGGCATTAAGGAGTTTTCTTCCATCACTTTGATATATCGCCATTGCAAACATCCTGATACTTTTTACAGTTTATCAGCAATTTATATTCCATAGAGTAGAATACGACCATGATAAAAAGATACCCAACCAAAAAAATCTATGTCGGTGATGTAGCTGTAGGTGGGGATGCACCCATCTCCGTGCAGTCGATGACCTACTCCGATACCCGTGATGTCGCAAGGACGGTCGAGCAGATAAACAGACTCCACTTTGCAGGATGTGATATCGTCCGTGTCGCCGTGCCCGATATGGAAGATGCCCTCACTCTGAAGTCCATCAAGGAGCAGATATCTCTGCCGCTTGTAGCGGATATCCACTTCAACTACAAGCTTGCCCTCATCGCGGCAGAGAGTGTGGACTGCATCCGTATCAACCCCGGAAATATCGGTGAAAAGTGGAAAGTTAAAGAGGTGGTCAAAGCCTGTCAGGATAGAAACCTTCCCATCCGCATCGGTGTCAATGCGGGAAGCCTTGAAAAAGAGTTCGATGCCAAGTACGGCCCGACAGCCGAAGCGATGGTAGCCAGTGCCGAGTATAACATCAAGTACCTCGAAGATCTTGGCTTTACCGATATCAAAATCTCCCTCAAAGCCAGTGATGTCAAACGCACCGTCGATGCTTACAGAATGCTTCGCCCAAAGAACAACTACCCCTTCCATCTTGGTGTCACTGAAGCGGGTACACTCTATCACGCTACGATCAAGAGCGCTATCGGGCTTGGTAGTTTGCTACTAGATGGTATCGGCGATACGATGCGAGTAAGCATCACCGGAGAACTCGAAGAGGAGATCAAAGTCGCACGCGCCATACTCAAAGACAGCGGCGTAGCCAACGATGGTCTTAACATCATCTCCTGCCCCACTTGCGGACGCATCGAAGCCGATCTCGTGAGTGCGGTTGCTGAGATAGAGCGACGCACCAAACATATCAAAGCCCCGCTTGATGTCAGTGTTATGGGATGTGTGGTCAATGCCATCGGCGAAGCCAAACACGCCGATGTCGCCATAGCGTATGGCAAAGGCAAGGGTCTTGTGATGGTCAAAGGTGAAGTGGTCGCCAACCTCGATGAAGCCAAGCTCGTCGATCGCTTCATAGAAGAGGTTGAAAAAGCGGCAAGTGAGGCGGAAAATGACTGAAACTCTCTACAACCTCGCCATAGAGCGAAGTATCCTCAGCTCCATCATCTTCGATCCGCAGCAGTTTGACGACCTTGCCAACATCGTCAAAAAAGAGGACTTCTACCTCCCTGCCCATCAGGATATCTATGAAGCGATGCTACGCCTTGCATCCAAAGATGAGCCTATCGATGAGGAGTTTATCAAAAAGGAGCTGATCCGTGCCAAGAAGTTCGACGAACAGGCACTTTTGGAAGTACTTGCCACCAACCCCATCTCCAACACCAAAGCCTATGTCGAAGAGCTTAAAGACAAAGCGCTCAAACGCCATCTCCTCACTCTCACCACCGAGATCAAAAAAGTCACCGTCGAGGAGGATCTCCCAAGCAACGAAGTCATCGACATCGTCGAAAAGAAGCTCTACGACATCACCCAGCAAAACCTCTCAAGCGACTTCAAAGACTCCCCGACCGTCACACACGACACACTCGAGTATATCAAGGAGATGAAAGCGCGCGGCAACTCCATCTTGGTTGGAGTCGATACCGGCTATTACGAGCTCAATAAGATGACGACCGGATACGGAAAGGGTGATCTCGTTATCATCGCCGCAAGGCCAGCGATGGGCAAAACGAGTTTCGTGTTAAATACTGTTAGCAATCTCGTCCAACAAGGCAAAGGCGTCGCCTTTTTCTCTCTCGAGATGCCTGCAGAACAGTTGATGCTGCGTCTGCTCTCCATCCAGACATCCATCCCGCTGCAAAAACTACGCGTGGGCGATATGAGTGACGAGGAGTGGAACCGTCTTAACGATGCCATCTCGAAGATGAACGAAGCCAAGCTCTTTGTCGATGACAACTCCAACATCAACATCAACCAACTGCGAAGCAAACTGCGCAAACTCAAAAACCAGCATCCGGAGATCGAACTCGCCGTCATAGACTACCTCCAGATCATGCAAGGAAGCGGCACAAAAGATCGCCATCTCGAAGTCAGTGAGATCTCACGGGGTCTGAAGATCCTCGCTCGTGAGCTCAACATTCCCATCGTCGCCCTCTCTCAGCTCAACCGTGGTCTTGAGTCGCGTGCGGACAAAAGACCGATGCTCAGCGATATCCGAGAGTCGGGCTCTATCGAGCAGGATGCCGATATCATCCTCTTTGTCTACCGTGACGATGTCTATCTCTACAAAGAGGAGAAAGAGCGCGAAAAGCAGGCAAAAGCGGAGGGTAAAGAGTTTATCCCCACTTATGTCGAAAAAGATGAAGAAGAAGCCGAGATCATCATAGGCAAACAGCGTAACGGTCCAACAGGGCATGTCAAGCTTATCTTCCAAAAAAAACTTACCCGCTTTGTCGATGCTGCCAAAGGCGCGCCGCCGGTTGAAGTGGTCTATGAAAATGTCGATCAAAAGTCCGCCAAGATCGATCTGGGTGATGACAACATCTCTATGCCGACACTTTAGCTTATGCTTGTGCGGCTGGATCTCTTTGAAGACAAAAGAGACTACAAGGAGTTTGCAGCACTCATCCTTGCCATCCTCACTATCAGCCTCTCCATAGAGTTCTACCACTACTCCCAACTCAAAAAGCATAAAACCGCCATCCTCAAAGCCCATGTACTCAACGAATACACCAAAACAACCTCCCAAAAGAGCTACAAAGTCATCAAACTCAAAAGCGAACACGGTGCTACTTTCTACACCACCGCAAGCACACGCTTCCATAGTGTCAAAAACAGCGATGTCCTTATAAAGATCTGGACAGGCAAACTAAACTTCCTCTCCTATCTCAAAGGCTTCTATGCCAAAGGATGGTTCTTAAAAACGACCAAGCACCACTCCCTGCGCGACGATCTCGCCAAAAAACTCCAAACACTGCACAAAGACTCGGATATTGAGCGCATTTACGCCGCACTCTATCTTGCCAAACCCCTAACTTACGAGCTCTACAACCGCTTCTCCGCTCTTGGTATCAGCCATCTTTTTGCCATCAGCGGCTTTCATCTTGGGATCCTCAGCTCCGTTATATTTTTCCTGCTTTACTGGCTCTACAAAGTGCCACATGAGCGCTATTTGCCTTATCGAAATATCCGTCGAGACATCTTTATAGCAACCGCCGTGCTGCTTTCTGGTTATGTCTATTTTCTCGGCGCTCCATCTTCGCTGGTGCGCGCCTATACGATGCTTATCGTGGGATTTATCCTCTATGACCGAGGTTTCGAGGTCATCTCGATGCAGACACTCTTTGTCGCTGCCACCCTACTGCTTGCCCTCTTCCCTCGCCTCTTTTTCTCACTTGGATTTTGGCTCTCAGTGAGTGGAGTTTACTACATCCTGCTTTTTTTGATCCACTTCAAAGAGCTGCCAATCTGGAAGCAATTCTTCATCATCCCCCTCTGGGTCTATCTAGCGATGCTACCCATATCCCTCGCTATCTTTGGCAACTTTTCCACCCTCCATCCGCTTTCGATCCTCTTTAGCATCCTTTTTACCCTCTTTTACCCGCTCTCACTACTGCTTCATATCATCGGTTTAGGTGATCTGCTCGATCCGCTCCTATCGTGGATCGTCCATGCACCTTTAGAGAGCTATATAGTTGCTCTTCCATCTTGGATACTCATCCCGTATGCCCTACTCTCACTAGCAGCTCTTAGAAGTAAAAAACTGTTTTATCTGCTTGGTGCAACTGCTTTTTTAGTATTGTGTTATGCGGTGGTTTTTAAATTTTTATAAAAAGTTGTGGTTGTTGCATAAATTTTTTTACGGTTGAGTTAAGAAATATTTGAGCCGCAGGGTCAAATATTTCTCTCCAATGATTTGTTATGTGATTTTTGATATAAAAGTTCGGGGTCTAAGTCTAATTGATTAGCCCATTCTATACTATCAAAACAAACTTTTACACTTTTAAATAATTTTTCATCTTTCAATTCTTGGAATTTACCGATTTCTAAATATGGTTTTACATCAAAAACTTTTTCTTCATCATTTTCAAATTTCAATAATAAACGGTAGTTTTTTAAAGGTTTTACATCTTTTATAGCTAAGTACATTTCAAACC
>JALUFE010000003.1 GCA_027052175.1 Helicobacteraceae bacterium
GTCTATCTGAAACATATTGCAACAACTCCAAAAAAATTTGAAAAAAACGCTTTTTTAATGGAGGGCTGTTATCGAACCTCTTGCAAAAAGAAGAAGTTACAAACAAGAGGATTTAGGGGTAGCAGTCCTGAATTATTTGGCGGAATTATATCTTAGAAGTACTTAAAAAAAACAAAAAAAAGGATCAAAAAATTATCAATATAACTATAAGTTACACATCCTTATATCTATCACGAATCGCCGTAAATTTCTCCAGATTATCAAAAAAGAGCATCACAAGCTTCGGATCGAAGTGCTTACCACTTTGCTCCTGAAAAAAATCAAGGATGCGCTCCATCTCCCACGCTTTTTTATAAACCCTCTCACTTCCAAGCGCATCGAACACATCTGCCACAGCCGTGATACGCCCAAATATATGGATATCTTCGCCCTTTAAACCTCGTGGGTACCCTGAGCCGTCCCACTTTTCATGATGCTCTCTGGCAACCGTAGCGGCAGCTTTGAGGATCGGTTTGTTGGAGTGTTTGAGCATCTCGTAGCCAAGCTGAGCATGTGTTTTCATAATCTCGAACTCCTCTGGAGTCAGTTTACCCGGTTTGAGCAAAATCGCATCGGGGATGCCGACTTTACCGATATCATGCATAGGACTTGCCATATAGAGGATCTCCGCCTCTTTGGGATCAAGACCATAAAGCAAAGCCAGCTCTTTGGAGTAGAGTGCGACTCTTTTGACATGATTGCCCGTCTCTTTGGAGCGTGTTTCGCCTATCTCGCCCATCGTGTAGATGATCTCCCGCTGTGTTTGCTCCATCTCTTCGTTCAGCCGGACAATTTCGGTAATGTCGGTAAAGTAAGCAAGGATCAGATTTTCCTCCTTGGGAGTTTGAAACTCGACTTGAAAGCAGCGCTCACCCTGGTGACAAATGAGATCGTTCTCGTTTATCATGATGTCTTCCAAAGACTTGATATCATCAAACAGCTCTTTGGCATATCTGTTTTGAAAAAGAACCTTTTTTGTAGTTTTATCGAAGATAAAGACGGGTGAAGTGTTGTACTTTGGCAGAAGCGAGAGATAGTAGTTCTCTTTGGAGAGGCGCTCGTTGATATGAAAAAGGCGATAAAGCAGACAAAATCGCGTATACGCCGTAAAAAAGAGCATAGCCGCAAATGTGCCAAGCACGAAAGATTGAAAAGCAAAAGCGGCAAGCATCAACAGAGCCGCCAGTACGGCACGGATATACGACTCTTTCTTGGACATATTGCAGCTTGGTGTTTTAAACATACCCCATCCTTTGGATAAAGTATAACATAAGTTCCACCAATGCATCAGCCAAAAATGTGATTGCAATTTATTGAAACATGTTTATTAGTTGCTGTAGTTCCTTTTTCGTGATTTCACGGTAAAGTTGTCTGTTCCGGCCGCTTGTTGCCTGGCGCACAGCGCCGGGCGACAAGCGGGTGTTCAGCCCGCGCCCCCGTAGCCTCGGTAAGCGAAGCGTCCGAGGCTACGATTTAGCTCACCTGCCGCCATGGAGCGCAGCGGAATGGCGATCAGGTGGAGCGCCTTGTTAAGCGCTATACCACTAAATTCATATCAATCGAGTAACCTGCATTTCGCAACTCTTTTGCAATTGCAAGTCGCCATGCTTGATAATCATCCATTGGAATATACACAATACCACTTATGTC
>JALUFE010000004.1:0-10842 GCA_027052175.1 Helicobacteraceae bacterium
CTCTTAAAAGGCGGAGATGATGAAAATTAATTTCCAAAAAGCGACTCTGCAGGATATAAAAACCATGCAGGAGCTCGTTGGGCCGGAGGTTGCAAACGGCATCATACTGCCAAGAAGCGATGATGAAATCGCTACGAATATCCGTTCTTATACACTTGCTTTTGATGACGATCTGATTATAGGTTTTGCCGCTCTGCACATTCATACGGCTTATCTTGCAGAGGTGCGTTCACTCATTATCAAAGAGGAGTATCGAGGAAGACAAATCGGTGAACGACTTGTCGGCGAACTCATTGAAGAGGCTCAGATACTAGGTCTGCAAAAAGTACTTGCACTGACTTACAAAAAAAACTTCTTCGAACGTCTCGGTTTTGTCGAGATACCAAAAGAGTCTCTCCCCGAACATAAAATATGGGCAGATTGTATCAAATGCAAACATTTTCCGATATGCAACGAAGTCTCACTTATAAAAGTGCTTTAAAATACGCACTGTGGAGTCTTGCCTATGTGGTGTATATAAGCATAGGGAGCATTTATCTTTTTTTACCGCCGCTGCTTGGAGTGCTCTTTTTTCTTTTCCGTAAAGCATTGCGAAGAGGCAACTCTGTTATGCTGCTGTTTATCGTTTTCGATATCCTCGTGCTTGAAGCGCAAAAAGGATTTTTGGCTTTTACGCTGCTTATTTACTTTTTGTTGCTTGAGCGCTTCATTTTGCCGAAAATACAACAAAGTATTAATTCCAAACTTTTTCGCGATTTTCTTATACTCTGTTTTGTGTATGTCGGATACATTCTTTTCAATGCCCTGCTTGCACAGATTTTCCTTCTTCCGGCACTGGGCATCGATCTCCATATAGTTTACTATATAATCATCGAGTTTTTCATCGTGAGTGTGCTGCTATGAGAATCAAATTTATGATTTTTCTCTTTATCAGTGTCGCTCTTGCATTACTTGTGCGTGTTTATTATCTTTCTATCGAATCCAACCGATACTACGAAAAACTCTCTCTTAACAATACTATCAAAACAGAGTACATCGCTCCGGTACGCGGCGAAATACACGATAACAAGGGACGGCCAATAGCTGTCAACAAGCTGGGATTTAAAATCCAGCTCAAACCGCATCTTCGAAGTAAAAAGCATAAAGGAGAATTCAAAAAAGAGATAGAAAGTGTTTTAAAATTTTTTCCAAATCTCGATAAAGAGAAGATGATCAGAAAATACAAACGCAAGGACTCTTTTTATAACCATGACTACATCGATATCGTAGATTTTATCCCTTATGATGCCATGATGCCTAAATATTCCCAGCTTCTTCTGCATGATAATTTAAAAATAATTCCAGCACCCAAGCGTTACTATCCTTTTGGCGATATCGCTTCCCATGTCATCGGCTATGTTTCCAAAGCGAACAAAAAGGACATCCAATCCGATCCGTTGCTGGAACTCATCGGCTATACGGGGAAAAACGGCATAGAGAAATACTATAATCGTTATCTTGAAGGGGAAGCTGGGAAAAAGATCGTTCAGGTCAATGCGAACAATCAAGTTATCAAAGAGCTTTCTTATATACCGCCAAAAGAAAATAGAAAACTGATACTCAACATTGACATAGAACTACAGAAATACATCTCCAAACTTTTTAAAGGAAAAGCCGGTGCGATCATTGTAATGAAAACCGACGGCTCCATCCTGGCTGCAAGCAGTTTTCCCGAATACGATCTCAATACTTTCGTGTCGGGAATCTCACAAAAGGAGTGGATCGCCCTTACAACAAATCTGGACAAACCATTTACCAACAAGCTTGTCAACGGTCTTTATCCCCCTGGTTCCACCATCAAGACAGGACTTGGACTCATCTACATAACGACAAAACTGTATCCGTCATGGAATGTCAACTGTACAGCGAAAATGCCTCTTGGCAAGCGGGTTTTTCGCTGCTGGAAACATGGCGGTCATGGCAAAACCAACATCGTTAAAGCCATACGAGAGAGTTGTGACGATTATTTCTACAAAGGAAGTCTCCAAGTCGGCATCAAGATTATGAGTGAAGGTTTAAAGCGTATGGGACTTGGTAAAAAAACCGGAGTGGATCTACCGAATGAATTTATCGGGACCGTTCCGTCCCGAGAGTGGAAAATGCGAAAGTACGGGCAACCGTGGTACATGGGCGAGACGGTCAATACTTCCATAGGGCAGGGTGATATGCTTGTCACACCGATGCAGATGGCTGTCTATACCGCGTTGATGGCAACAGGCAAACTTCCCGTTCCTCATTTTGCCAAATTTATTGGGGATCGACTCTACAACCCCAAACCAAAAGATGTACTCACTCCAAAAGAGAAAAGGTATCTGCCGATCATTCAAAAAGCGATGATGGAGGTGTGTAACTATCCAAAAGGAACAGCGACTCATTTCCTTCATTCGAAAGTCAAGCTGGCCGGTAAGACGGGGACGGCACAGGTAATCGGGATCAAACAGGATATCAAGAAAAGAAAACTCGAACATGAACTCGCTTACTATTCACGCTCACATGCATGGTTTACAACCTATGGTCCGTATAAACATCCACAGGTTATCGTCACAGCTCTTGTCGAGCATGGAGGACATGGAGGGCATGCTGCCGGAGCGATTGTTTCGGATATTTACAACTGGCTGTTGGAACACAAATACATCACGCAGCGTTAAGAGCGTTCTGTACAAAAAGTGCGAAAATAATAAGCAGAAAGATAGCTCCCGCTTTGTTGTAAAGCTTGTTGGCCAAAATAAAGAGCAGAGCGAGTGAAGCAGCTACCATTACGTACAGATCATAACGCGATGCCGCAAGATCGATAGAAAGAGGATGTACAAGTGCGGCACTACCTATGACCATCGAAAAATTCGCCACATTCGAACCGATGATATTGCCTATGCTCATTTCTGCATTGCCTTTTTTTGCAGCCACGATGGAGACGACAAGCTCTGGAAGACTTGTTCCGAATGCCAAAAGGAAAAGGCCGATCAGCCATTCGCTTACACCGAAACTCCGTGCGATGTTCGATCCGCTCTCAACTGCAAAATTCGCTCCACCCACCGTGAGAACAAAACCGACAACAAGCATCAGCAGGGTCGGAAACCATTTGAAGTGTGCCGTATCCACTTCATCTTCATCTATATCCACATTGAGTGCCTCTTTGGCGGAAGTGAATAAAAATATAAGATACGACACCATCAAAAGTATAAATAGTGCTCCGTCAAATCGTCCTACTACTCCATCCTGGATCATCAAAAAGAGAATAACGAGTGGAATGACTATCCATGCACTGTCGAGATTGAAAAGATCTCGCTTTGGATGCATCTTTTTTGAAAGTAAAAAGACGACACCCAGAACCAATGTGATGTTGAAGGTAACACTTCCTATGACGTTTGCAACCGCCATATCACTTTTATGATGATAAGAAGCCACGACAGAAGCCGCCATTTCCGGTAGACTTGTACCAAATGCCACTAAAGTCGCTCCAATCACATAGTGAGAAATGTGAAAACGTAGTGCAATTCTCTCCGCTTCTTTGATGATGAAATCCGCTCCGAAAATAAGCGCAGCCATAGAGATAACAAAGACAACAAAATCGATCATATCTCTTTGCTCCTAACAATGAGACTATCCGGGAGGTTGAACGAACGAATCAACTTCTCCTCTTCAAGTCGCATTTCTCCTTCATCCGTTTCATGATCGAAACCGATTAGATGCAGCAGTCCATGAATGAACAGCAATGCGAACTCTTCTTCTGCGGAGTGTCCCATTTTTTTTGAAATTTCGTTTACTTTGTCGATTGATATGATTATAGTCCCCAGGGGGACGTTTTTCATTTTTTCATAGGGGAAACTGAGCACATCGGTAGCTTTATCAATACCTCTGTATTTCCGGTTGAGTTTTTGGATATCGTCGTTGTCGGTAATGACAAGTTCTATATCTTTTTTCGTATATTTCGAGGCTATTTTGGAAAGTAACGTTTCGTCTGGATGGAAATCCACTCTTTTTTCTATATCAATCATAAGCGGAATTATACCCAACCACTCTTAAATATATGAAAGCGCTATACCGTGATATTGAGGTTTATACCGAGTCCAGTCTGTTCGGCAACCTGCTGTTGTCGCTGCTGCTGTATTTTTTCAATCTCTTTTTGCTGCCGTGCTGAATCTTCAAGAATCTTCGAAACTGAATTTTCTTCCGTTTCTATCGCTTTTTTTATAGCTTCAATGCCCTTTGAAACATTTGGAGTTGTTGTTGATGACACGTTCATGGCGACCTCCTGCTTTTTATTTGCTCAAGTATAACTCACTTATGATAAAATCCGCTTTATGAAAAGAATTTATAAAAAGAAACGTGCCGTCTGCATCATTAGCGGAGGAATGGATTCCACCCTGGCTGCTTATATGATGAAAGACAAAGGATATGACATCATCGGTGTTCACTTCAATTACGGACAAAGAACGGAGCAAAAAGAGCTCTCCTGTTTTGAAAATATCTGTGAAAAACTGGAGGTGATAGAGCGTTACGTGCTCGATATGGATTTTTTCAAACAGCTCGGAGCATCGGCTTTGACAGATCAAAATATCGACGTTCCCACAGGAGGAATAGAAGAGGGCGTTCCCGTAACCTATGTACCGTTTAGAAACGGTATCTTTCTCTCCATGGCTGCAGCCATCGCCGAAAAACATGCCGCTTCCGCCATCGCCATCGGTGTAGTGGAAGAGGACAGCAGCGGTTATCCAGACTGCAGAGAGAGCTTTATAGAAGCGATGCAGCATGCTATCAATCTTGGTACGAAAGAGGATACGAATATAACGATAGAAATGCCGCTGGTGCATTTGAAAAAATCGCAAATAGTCAAAAAAGCCGTCTCAATGAGTGTACCGTTAGAGCTGACGTGGAGCTGTTATCAGAATGAAGATGAAGCTTGCGGCGTATGTGACAGTTGCAGACTGCGACTGAAAGGATTTGAAGAAGCAGGAGTAAGCGATCCGATCCCTTATAAAATTTAAAGAGTTTACACTCACACATGTGTGCAGCAAAAGGTTACGTCGCAGCAGCATCAGCGTTGACGAGTATGGAGAGATCACAGTCAAGACACCTTATAGTAGCCAAAAAAGAGTGTTTGCATTACTCCAACGCAAAGAGCAATGGCTGCGCCGCACAATTGCAGGTACAAGTTTTAGAAAAAAACCGCATATCCCCCTTGAAGTGGAACTTTTCGGTGAAATCGTACCTGTCTCTCAAACCGATCTTTTTCTTTATATCAAGCGTCTTAAAGAGCAAACTCCTCAGAGTATGGAACGTGCATACAACACTTTTTACAAAGATCTGGCCAAAGAGTATCTACCACAAAGAGTCAGACATTTTGAAGAACAAATGAACCTCAAATGCAAAGAGGTTCGTTATAGAAAGATGAAGCGCCGCTGGGGAAGCTGTTCAAGAGAAGGTATTATCACTTTCAATACAAACTTACTCAAACGCGACAAACACTTTATAGATGAAGTGGTAGTGCATGAACTCGCCCACCTTCTTCATTTCAACCATTCCCAGGCTTTTTACGAGTTTGTCAAACGCTATATTTAGATATCAATCCCCAGCGTATGTTTCACAACATAGCCGATGGCAAAAGAGATAAGAGCTACACCAAAAGTTATGAGCGACATTTCAAAAACTCTTTTTGGAAACGACTCCTCTTTCGCCACCGCAATGTAAAAATTGTAAAGAACTATAGATATAAAAGCGGCTATAAACATCGCAACGAGTGCTGCAGGAATCGTTTCAAAAATAAAAAAGGGCATAACGAGAAAAAAGGTCGTAACTATGTAAGAGATTCCGGTATAAAAGGCATATTTTACCGGCTCGACTCCACTCGTATCACTGGTCTCTCTCGCTTCGAGATATGCCGATCCCCCCATCGATAGTGAAGCAGCGATCCCCATAATGATACCGGTTACTCCGACGACTTCACCGCGATCGAATGCAAAAGCGATTCCGCTGAGTGTCCCGGTAAGTTCTACAAGCGCATCGTTCATACCAAGCACTACAGCACCCGCGTAGAGAAGCTTTTTATCTTTGAGCATATCAATCAACTCTTTTTCATGACTGCTCTCCTGATCATAAATTTCTTTGGCTTGCGGATAGAGATCAAAAAGAGATTTGTAAAAATTTTCAGCCCAGCGTTCTCTCTGTTCAACAAGTTTCAAAGTGAAAGATATACCAAAAAGTCTTGTCAAAAAAAGATATACGGCAACAAGCCACTCTTGCGGCTGTATCTCTTTGGATGTTATTCTATACCAAAATTGATAGTGAGAGAGTTCTTCTGACGCTATTTTTTCAAACAATTCCTTATTGGACGGCTCTTTTTCGTATTTGGCAAGTGCTTTATAAAGCGTATAGTCATTGATCTCGTTTTGTTGCTGCTTGAGTGCTTTTTTCATATCCATTGCTTCTATCTCCGCTGTTTCAATCTATCTGATTTGGTTTTGAAGAGATTGATGATGCCGTCATCACATTCGTATCCGCGCTTCCCGGTTGAAAATAGGTGATTTTATATTTGCTCGAAGGAGACCATAGCATCCATCCATCAGCACCTGCATTCTTGGCACCAAGTATCTGCTGCTGGACTTCGTAATCACGATACCTTTTTTTTCTGACCGTATAATCGTGAAATGCCTGGATCCAAGGACGGATGCGCTTTGGATCAATCTTGGAGCTTGCATGAAGAATACTTTTGTATACCATCTCATACGGATACTCCGAAGGATATCGGTATCCTAATGTTCCGGACTCAAAACTCGACGGATAGAGCATGGGTGCAATATAGTCGGCATATTTGGCAAAGTTCCTTATGTTTTGACCGATCTTCATATCATCTCTGCTCCAGCAGATATTGCCAAAGATATCGACAGAGATGAAAACACCATAGGGTCGCAATCGTTTTTTGGCATATGCCAAAAAACCATCGAGGGCCTCGTAGCGATTTTGCATCGTATTTGGCTTTTGTAACTCGATATCTTGATTTGCGGGGAAACGGATGTAATCGAAGTTGATTTCATCGAAACCTTTTTTTGCTGCATCTTCAGCGATGTCCACTGCATACTTCCATGATCTTCTATCAAACGGATCGACCCATGCTATTCCATCATAATTACGCCAAATATGCCCATTTTTACGAATTGCATAATCAGGATTTGCCGCTGCTTGCAGTTCATCCTTGAACAATACGATTCGCGCTATGAGATAGGCATTCTCTTTTTTCAATTTGGAGACAAAATCGTCTATATCGTACACCTGTCTGTTTTTAAAAGCACCATACTTGAGCGGCTTTTTTAGAAGAGATTTGTATAAAACATCTCCATATTCATTCTTTATATCGACGACAACGGCATTGAGACCACCGCTTTTCAAAAGTTCGAGCGTTTTTTTGAAAGTTTTGGAATGTCGGTTCGCGCCCCAGAAAGTCAAATAGAGTGCCTTCACGTGGAATGGAACGAGAAAATGGATTTTCTTGAGGTCGTTGGCAAGGAAAGTGAATTTTTTGTAACCGGCAGCAAGTACATAAAGCTTTGATGAATTTGTGTCGATCTCAAAGCTGCCATATCGGTCACTTTCGACGCAATGGTGTATATCGCAAATCTTTGCTGCCGCTAAGGGAGTGTTTTTTCTATCATCTTCTAAAAATCCATTTATACTTTGAGCCTGCAGTACAAGAGTGGATAGAATCAGAAAAAACAATTTATTCATCACTATCTTACGTTGAGAAAATATTTCAAAGAGATATCGGCATATGCCTTGGAAAGAGCGAGATGTTTGGCTATGGAATCGTAAACGAGAGCGAACTCTTTGTTTTTGCTTCCGAGCTCATTGACAACATCTACAAGCGCCTGTTTTGCTGCATTTGTCACTTCATCCGGAAACTTGCGGAGTTTTACGCCATACTCTTTGAGTTTTTCAAGTGAATGAATGTTTTCATAATGGAAACGGTAGGTCATCTTGGCATTCATTTCGTTTGAACAGACCTCAATCATCTGCTTTTGCTCATCTGAGAGCTTCTTCCAAAAAGCTTTGTTAAATGTCAATTCCAGAATCGAACCGGGCTCATGCCATCCAGAATAGTAATAGGGAGCTACTTTATAAAAGCCCATCTTGATATCAAGAGCCGGTCCCACCCACTCGGTTGCATCGATAACACCGCGCTCAAGCGAAGTATATATCTCACCTGCAGGCAGAAGGACGGGATTGACCCCAAGTTTTGCCATCACCTCTCCTCCAAGCCCCGGAATGCGCATCTTTAGTCCCTTCATATCGGCAAGAGACTTGATCTCTTTACGAAACCATCCCCCCATCTGAATGTTGGTATTGCCCCCCAGCAGAGGGTAGAGGTTGTATCTGCCGTAGAGTTCTCGCCAAAGCTTCAGTCCATCCCCGTAAATCATCCAGGAATTGATCTCTTCGGCATCGAAACCAAACGGCATTCCACTAAACAGTGCAAAAGCGGAGTTTTTTCCTTTCCAATAATACGGACCGCTGTGAAATGCATCTATCTCACCCGTGCTTGCCGCATCGAAAACGGCAAGGGCCGGAACAAGCACGTTTTTCGGATATATTTTGACTTTTAATGAACCGCCGCTTATAGCTTCAAGGCGTGATGCGAACTCTTCTACGCCTTCTCCCATAATCGGAAAATGTGCCGGCCAAGAGGTAGCAAGCTTGATAGTGGTCTTTTTGCCTCTGTTGATATGAACAGTTTTTTTATCCGTATGTTTTGGATGCTTGGAGTAATCTATGGCAACTCTGTTGCTATCATTACAACCGGCAAAAGCCAAAGCACCCGACGCAGCTGCGGTTGCGGCAAGAAAATCTCTTCTATCCATTCCGTTATCCTGTTTCTTTGGTGATAAAATTATACAGAAGAAGCCTTAACAACCCCTATTTGTACTGCAGTTCGAATTCGAGTTCAACGTCCTGCCACGTTTTTCCTCGATGTTTTTCATAACAGGCTTTGGTGATTGCTCCAAGAGAAGGAAGCATTCCAAAATCAGCGAGATCGATGACACCTTCAGCTTCTATCTCCTTATGTTCGTTTTCATATTTCATGGGAACATCAACTGTTTTACCGTTCATCGTGATGGCAACAGTCAATACTTTCGTATCTACCTTGACGATCTTCGCTTCTATCTTTCCGACCCCTTGAACATCGAAAAAATTGTGTACAAGTTTTTTGTCACGTCCCGGATTTTTACTGTCAACAGAGGCGGTTTCGATCATGACGGAAGTGTTGAGAAGCATGTTTTTGAGCTTTTTTGCCGGCTTTGAATGAAGTGATATCTTGTCAAAACCACCTTTAACACCTATCTTGAGTGGAGTTTTAAAAGCTTTGAACTCAACTTCGATCCCTGTTGCTTCATACCCAAACGCTGCAGCCACAAGCAGTCCGGTCAGTAAAATCTTTTTCATTTTTTTTCCTTCAATGGATTGTTCACGGACAAATTATACTTGAACTAAAACAAATCGAAAGTAAGCTGCTGAAGATAAGAAAAACTTTTACTTTCATTTAAAACTTCCTTTCTAACTCCACCAATGAGTGCAAAGTGAAACGCAACGGAACGCAAAATTTCAAAAATGGAAAGATTGTCATGATAAAAATAGCAGTTTTCGCATCCTTGCGCTGCATGATTGTTTGGCAGCAGACAGACTGTTTTTGCCCATGGAGCATAGCTTGAAAGAAACTCGATCTCCTGAGAAATGAGTTTCATATCCTGCTCGAAAATCAGAACATTCTCACTGCTTCCAAACTCTTTTTGCTCGAAATTTTTGTTGATAAAAACTATTTCGAAATGTTTCATATAGTCAAAACGGCGCAAGCGAAACTCTATGCTGTTATGCTTGTAGAAGTTCAAAAGCTTCTCCAAAAAGGGAAGAAAAAAAGGAGAAAGCAGAACTCGTTCATAGTAGCGCTCATCAAAAATAAAAGAGCATTCAAAAAGAGTCTTTTCTATGATTTTTATCTTTTCATCGACAAGATTCGGAAGTTCTTTAACATCTACAAAGAGATCCTCGTTTGTCCGCGCAGGGGAAAAAAGAAGTATCGTCCTCTTTTCGATATGCCAGAGTCGCTGGATGAGCCGTGTAATCTCTTCATATACGACTATGAACTTTTTATCGCTCTCAATTCCTCGTGCAAGATCAACGATGATATCTTCACATCTATAGACGACCGCTTCCTTCTCTATGAGTCGAAAGCGAAGCAAACGAAGCAGAGCGTCCTCCAAATTTTTCACTTTTAGCCACGCCACTTCCCTGTCACTGATCTGCACCGGTTTGTCAAACATAACGGCATACGCCCCCTGCGCAAGGGCAATCTCGATATCCTGATGATCGATAGCGACAAAGATATCACCCCGTTTGACTTTTGAAGCTTCAAAGCAGATCTCACCAAATGCACTTACTTCCGGGGACGTCAGGAGCTTCGCGTTGGTGAGAGCGACGACATTTTCAAGCCTCATCCAATCGGTGTGCCTGGCTTTTTCGGTTTTTCAGGCCGTATCAGGCACAGACCGTCTTCATCTTTGGCGGCAAGAAGCATTCCCTGGGAGACGATACCCATCAGTTTTGCCGGTTTGAGGTTTGCTACGACACAAATCTGTGTGCCTGTGAGTTCTTCTGGAGAGTAGAACTCTTTGATACCCGCAACAATTTGTCTTGGCTGCTCTTCCCCGAGATCGACTTGCAGTTTGAGCAGTTTTTTACTCTTTGGTACCGCTTCAGCCTCTACCACGGTTCCGACTTTCAAAGAGGTTTCAAAGAACTGACCGATCTCTATAAGGT
>JALUFE010000004.1:10852-20746 GCA_027052175.1 Helicobacteraceae bacterium
CTATAAGGTTGTCCTCTTCCTTTTTCTCCTCTTTTTTTGTCTCTTCTTGTTTGTTTGGCTGCGCTTTCGGCGCTTCGGCAAGTAGCGGCTCTTCGATTTTTGGAAAGAGCGGCGGAATTTTTTTGATCGTAAAAGCTGCAAGCAGATTTTTTTGAACGATCAAGTCGTTATACGCTGCAGTATCTATCTCTATAGAAAGCGCTTGGGCGATCTTTTTGGCAGTATTTGGCATAACGGGGGAGAGCATAAGAGAGGCTTTGGCAAGGATATTTGCTACCAGTGCGACTGTTGCAAGTGCTTCATCTGTTTGTCCGTTTTTCATCTTTGCCCATGGTTCGGACTCTTGAATGACACCGTTACCAATCACAAAGAGCTTCCAAAGCTCTTCAAGATATCTATGCGGCTGCACATTTTGAATATATTGATCCAGGTTTTCCAACACCTTATGGACTCTTTCAAGCTCTTTTGCGTGAAATTGTTCCACATCTTTCGAGTCTATGAGAAAATCACTGTATTTGCCGCTCATTCCGATGATACGATTAAGAAGATTCCCCAAATCGTTGGAAAGATCGGAGTTGATGCGGTCTATAAGAGCGCGTTGAGAGAAATCGCCGTCTTGACCGAAAGGAACTTCCCTGAGCATAAAATAGCGAAGATTCTCCACTCCATACGCATCGGCGACCTCTTTTGGATGCACGACATTACCTTTGGATTTGCTCATTTTTTCACCGTCACGCGTCCACCAGCCATGCGCAGCGATGTGCTTTGGAAGCGAAAGATCCAGGCTCATCAAAAATGCCGGCCAGTAAATGGCATGAAAGCGGAGAATGTCTTTCCCTACCAAATGGACATCTGCAGGCCAGAACTTCTTCATCGATTCCGCATTGTCACTTCCATATCCAAGTGCCGTTATGTAGTTCAAAAGCGCATCGAGCCAGACATACATAACATGTTTTGGATCATTCAGTTCTTTTGGAAGCGGTACGCCCCATCTGAAAGATGTCCGAGTAACCGAGAGATCACGAAGACCTCCCTTGACGAAGTTGATCACTTCATTGGCACGTGATTTTGGCAAAATGAAGTCCGGATGCTCTTCATAATACTTGAAAAGTTTTTCTTCGTACTTGGAGAGTCTGAAGAAGTAGCTCTCTTCTTTGACTATCGTCGTACTTCTGCCGCAGTCCGGGCAGAATTCACCATCGACCAGTTGTGTTTCAGGGAAGAAGGCTTCACAGCTGACACAGTAGTGCCCTTCATATTCCCCTTTGTAGATGTCACCTTTTTCATACATCTTTAAAAAGGCCTTCTGGACTCCCTTTTTGTGTTCTTCATCGGTCGTACGGATAAATTTGTCGTAACTGATGCCAAATTCATCCCAGAGATTTTTAAATGCCGCGCTAATTTCATCGGCAAACTCCTGGGTAGGTTTACCTGCTTTTTTCGCAGACTCTTCGATCTTCTGCCCGTGCTCGTCCGTCCCTGTCAAAAAGAAGGTTGCTTCGCCTTTGAGACGTTCGTATCGTGCAATACTGTCGGCTATAAAAGTGGTATAGGCATGCCCAATATGAGGCTCACCGTTAACATAGTAGATAGGAGTGGTAATATACTTGCTCAATTTTCTTTCCTGTCATTTAGATGTGATATTTTATCGAAAAAATTTTAAACATAAATAGGGCTACAAGACCATCATCGTCAAAATCAACGCCAAACCTATAGAAGCAATAAAAAAAGAGAGAAACAAATAGATGTTTTTGTCGGTATCTATCTCCTTTTTTTTGAGATGCTCGATCCAGTTCACATAGTAATGATACGTGTAAAGCGCCAATGCGATGCCCACAAACACGACACAGATTCCAAGATAGCTGTAAAACTGAGTATGGGCTAATGCAGGCAGTTGCGGTGAAGAGTTTTTGACTTTCATTTCAAGAGCGATGATATGCAAGAAAAGCTCGAACTTTTCAATGATAAATCCCAAAATGATCAAGGAGATAGCCGTCCCCAACAAACCCGTCGTTGCACGTTCGACGGCCATCAGATCTTTCGGATCTATCTCATTGTCTTTCATCAGAATTCAAATCCTCCGGTAGCACCTTTGCTCATCGAATTATAAACCGCTTCGACATATTCGCGCCGCAGCTCACACTTCAAAAAAAGTTCGCAAGCTGAGCATGTTTCAACTCTTTTTTGCTGCTGACACTGACGCAGCTTTTCAAGCATCTCTTCGAGGTGAAGCTCAAACTTGTCGAGCTCTTTTGTCTGTTCACTCATGTGTATCGTAAACCTCTTTTACACGATCCACCTCATACGCTGAACCGAAAAAGCATGGAGTGGTATCATGTATGCCGTTGTATCCAAGCGATAAAAGCTCTTTTGTACCATCTATCGCTTTACCGCCGGCTTTGGTATAGACAAAAGCGAAAGGAAAGACCTCGAAAAGTCGACGAAGTTTACCCTCAGGCTTGTCTGTCGTACCTGGATAGCTAAAGAGTCCGCCTCCTTTGAGGAGAATCTGATGCAGATCCGGAACCATTCCACCGGAATAGCGCAGTCTGTAGCCCTCTTTGAAAAAACCGTCTATCATCGCTTTGTGATAGTTCGGCCAGTATTGTTGTGTACCGCCAGGTGCCATCAGTTTGCCTTTTTCGTTCAATCGAATCTCTTTGACATACTCGAACTCATCACCTTGAAGAAGATAAAGTTTGACTTTGTTGTAGGCAAAGACCATTTCCACACGCGGCCCGTAAACCACATAACAAGCAGCAACCATTTTGTCTGTTCCAAAGCCTCTGTCATAGATACCGAAGATACTGCCCACACTCAAATTCACATCGATAAGTGAGGAGCCGTCAAGCGGGTCGTAAGCTATATGGTAGCGACCATCTGCATGAAGCTCGTTGGCATTTTCTTTCTCTTCACTGGCAATCGTATGAATGGCTTCTATCTTCGAGAACTCCTCTTCGATGATCATATCACACTTGATGTCAAGCTCAAGCTGCGTCTCTCCGGAACTGTTCTCACTCGCCGAATACCCGATATCTTTCGTATCTATCGCTTTTTTTATACGTTTCGCACTCTTCTGAATGGCTTCGAAAATAGTGTCAAGATTATGGCTCATTTTATACTTCCTTTCCATTGTGTAGTATCCATTCGATCACTTCATCGGTATTGTTAAGATCAAGAATATCAAGATCGGTTGGGATCGTTTGTACGTCTATCGTTTCATCGACGGCAATCGCTTTCATATAGTCGAAATATTCACTCTCAAGTTCGTTACGAAACACACCGATCTTTGGCAGAGGAAGGTTTTTCAGTCCCTCCACCAGTAAAACATCGAAATGTCCGAAAAGTCGGATCATCTCTTCAAGATCCTTCTGTCTATTAGAAAAATAGGTTGTACGGGTTGGAGAAGTGACGATCACCTCCGCGCCGGTATCATAAAATTTGTAACTGTCTTTGCCTTCTACATCGAACCATGCTTTATCTTTCGGATCATGTTTGATGATGGCAACCTCAAGCCCCTCTTTATGGATTAGCTTTCTTGCCACTTTAAGGATAAGTGTCGTTTTACCGCTGTTTGAAGGTCCGGTGAAACCTACTGCTATTCTTTTTTTCATTCCGCTTCTTTGTTTTTTCAAATTATACAAAAGTGTATGTTACGAAACGATTAATAATCCCGGATTTTGCATTAGAGATGAGAAAATACACATCAATTATTTATGCCTCATTACTTATTACTCTACTAACGAAAGAGTCAGTTACCTTTGGGTATAATGCTCTAAGTTCAAATATTCCAATGCAAAACGAGAGAAATGATGAAACAGTTGTCCGTTCTACTTTTAATAATGTTGATGTTAGCGGTTGGCGGGTGTGCCGAAAAAGATGCTTTTAGCAAATTCAAATTCGTCAAAGATGAGGAGCTTGCTTTTGACAACGTTATGTTTGCCAAGGTCAAAAAAGCGGATAAAGTCTATGCCGTAGCTGCTGCGGTGTATCTCAACGAAGTTTATCCAAAACGCTACAATGAAGAGAATTTCTATCTCATTGTCTTTGCAAAAAATAAAAAACTTTTAAACAACTTCTCTCTGACGCTCAATGAAAAAAAACCGCTTGCAATTACAAAACTTCCACAGCAAAACGAGTTCAGCCATCTTCTTCACATACAAAATCACTGGAGCAACTATTATCTTGCAAAATTCCCTTTGCAGCATCCCGGCAAACTGACACTGCGCATATCGCTCGCCAACAGAGCGACTGCTACTTTAACTTTTCAAAAAAACTAACAAGAGAAAAAGGCTCTTTGTAGATTTTTTTGTACATTGCGTAATTGCTGAGGACTCGTTTGGCATACTCTCTTGATTCGGCATTGTGCATTAGCTCCATACTCAAAAACGGTTCGTATTTCCCTTTTCCAAAACGTCCGGAACTTTTGTAACGTTTAAAAAATCCATATCCGCCGTTATAGGCATACGCTATAAAAAGAGGATTGTCATTCAACACTTTTTTCAACCAGCGAAGATGAGTCCAAGCATATTCCAGATTTTTCAAAGGATGAAACATTTCACTGTAACTCTCTATCTTGTCACCTTTTCTTTTTGCGATATGATCGACCAAAAAAGGCATCAACTGCATAAGTCCCAGCGCGAAAGAACGGGAAAGACCTGAAGGGATGTAGTTGCTTTCCTGACGCATTATCGCATACATGAGGGCCTTGTCCTCGATGCCAAGCTGTTTCATCTCTCTCTCATAAGGCATAATATAGCCGTGCATTTTGAAATCATACGCTCTCTCTAATACAAAACGCTGTACAGGCAGAAGATCGAAATTTTGATAACGCTTCACAAGATCGAAAAGTTTTTCCTTGTTCGTTTTGCGAATATTCTCTAAAATCGCAAACCAATCAAACGGATTTTGCAGATCGTATTTTGATTTCTGCTTTGTTGTAATCAGCTTAGTAAAGTAGTTCTCTGTATCGACAGACAGTTTTTCATGTGCGTAAAGAGTGTAGATATTGATACTCATGCTAAGGAGCAGAGTTTCAAGATAACTTCGATCTTTTGTTGTCATGTAGAGCCAAAAATCAGCTTTGTCCCGCGGAATCGGATAGTGTGCTTTTTGTCTGGCAAGTTGTAAAAACAAGACGGCACGCCTTTTGTTATGATGTCTCAACGCATTGAGTGCCAGAAAAAAATTCGTTGCGGCATCCAGTTTTTTACCGTCTGCATTTATCAAAGAGTGCTGCAGTTTCTTTAGATTATAGTCCGTCACCACCAATTGAACAAACGAACCGAAATTGGGTGCACTCTGTAAAAACACCAGGCTCTTTGTATCTAGCTTCTGATCGAGTTTCCTCTCTACCGTTTTTTTTGAAACGGACATTATGTAGTTGATCACCATTTTAGGATCATAATATATGTAGCGATTGAAAGAGTAGGGTTCGTTTTGCAGTTTTAACAGCGTTTTTTGTTGTGAAGTCAAACCCTCTATCAAGAGCTGATCTCGTTGAAATCTACTGTAACGAATCGTTTTGTGAATCGAAAAAGCAGCCTGCAGACACTTTTCGTCCATGATGTTCAAAAGATCTTTCCTCTTTGAGCATAGCAATTCCTTGCGTATCTCATCATCGACAATCTTTGCATAGGCCTTTTTGAGTTTATAGTTACTTTTATTCTTTACAAGTGCAAAAGCCGCTTTTGCTGACGCTTGAGACACTCCTTTTTGACGTAAGAATTCCCAGATAAGAAAATCACGTGCACGCGAAGATGGTTTCGATGCTATCTCTTCGATCGTAACGGCTGCATGAAGTACTGTAATACTCCACAACCATAAGAATAAAAGAGAAAATCTGGCCATCAATAGGCGAGATGATTGAGAATCGACTGTAAAATAATGATGACAATCTGCAGTGCTATGATGACAATCAACGGTGCAAAATCCAAACCGTTAAAATCGGTCCTCATAAAACGTCTGACAAAATCATATGCAGGATTGGTCACTCTATAGAGAAATTGAACGATAGGATTAAATGGATCGGGATTGACAAAACTAAGCAGGGCAGCAATAATGATAACCCATATATAAATATTGATAAGAGAGATAACAATTCCCCCGATACCTACTAATATATCTGCAATCATGCGACCACCTCCTTGATGTAGTTTTTCAGGCATCCGTAGAGATGCTCTATTTTGTGTCCTCTTTCTTGAGTGTTCAAAAAAAGAGAGAGGATTTTCTCAAGCTCCTCTTTTGAAATTTTGCTTTGATCATGCAGATGTTCCAAAAAGGCTCCATACTCCTCGAAGTAGGGTGCTTTGGCTACAATGCCTTTGACTCTTTCTACACTCTCTTGAAGCTCTTGCGAGAACTCTTTTTTCTCAAAAACAAGCCGTATGCGCTCTTTGAGCTCTTTTGTCGTAGTGATTTCGTCTATGTAGAGTTTGGCAAGTGCGCCTATCTCCGCATCCGCGAAACCGACATACCGACTGAGTTCTTTTGGATCTAGCAACTTGAGATGCTCTTGGTTGAACCGTCGAAGCTGCGTTTTGTCGAATCTCACTGCCTCTTTGCTCACTTTGGCAAGATCAAAATGCTCTTTTGCTGCCTCAAGCGTAAACACTTTCTCTTGCATATCACTCCCGATGACCAGCAAATAATTTGCAATGGCTTGCGGTAAAAATCCCTCCGCTAACAACGTTTTTATCTCCATATCGGCATCCAAAAGCGGCGGTAGATGTGCATACTCTACCTCTTTTGTATATCCAAGCAAAGAGCGGATATAGATCGCTCGTGCCGCACTCTCTATACGCTCCTCGCTTTGGATGACAAGCGAGATGTCGCTCAGCATATCATCCACCGCTTCGGCAAACTCTTGTGTCGGTGTTTTATCGACATTGAGAATGACGAAACTGTCGATCTCGTCGGGAGTAAAACAGTTCCCTCCTTGCACTTTATCATCGAAACAAATCTCCTCTGAAGGCTTTTTGACGCGTACTCGAAAGGGGTTTGGATTGTCTATCACTATTTCGGCGGGAAGCTGCTCGCATGTGCCGTCATAGGTATAAAGGCGCTTTTGCTCTTTGGCGCTTTGCTTCTTTGCAACAAGATCTTCTTCTTTGCAAAAGCAGTTGAAGGCCTTCTTGCGATGCAATAAATCAAGAGCCATTGCAGAGTGGAACTTGAAACTTTTGCTTTGATAAAGTACATCGTTGTAAGTGATGCCAAACAGCTCCAGTGTCGCTACGATCTCTGCATCTTTGCCTTGAGTGTTTTTCTTTTGATTTGCATCCTCCATACGAACGACAAAGCCTTCGTTGCGTTTTTTGGCCATGACAAAGTTCATCAGCGCCTCTCTGAGCTGTTGTAATGTCAAATCAGCTGTAGGCATGCAAGCAAATCGAAGCATCGGACATCCTCTTTTTTTCGCGATTTTATCCTATTTTCGATAGAATTGCAAATAAAAAATCGGATAAGAGAACTATGAACAAAAAAAGAGATTTTCTTCGCACTATAGTCGCCGACGATCTTGCATCTGGCAAATACAAAGAGGTAGTAACCCGCTTTCCTCCCGAACCAAACGGTTTTCCCCACATAGGGCATGCGAAATCGATAGCGCTAAACTTCGGAATAGCCCGTGATTTTGGCGGACGCTGCCATTTGCGTATGGATGACACCAACCCGACTACCGAAGATACCAAGTATGCAAAGGCTATCGAAGATGCGGTGCATTGGCTCGGGTTTGAGTGGGACGGAGAGGTGCGTCATACCTCCGACTATTTCCATCAGCTTTATGAGTATGCCATAAAGCTTATCAAAATGGGCAAAGCCTATGTGGACAGTCTCAGCGAAGAAGAGATACGCGAATATCGCGGTACGGTAACCGAACCCGGCAGACGCAGCAAGTATGCCGATAGAAGTGTAGAGGAGAACCTCGATCTGTTTAAACGCATGAAAGAGGGTGAATTTGCCGATGGAGAGCATGTTTTGCGCGCCAAGATCGATATGAGCGCGGCAAATATGAAGATGCGCGATCCACTCCTATACCGTATCCGCCATGCACACCATTTCCGTGCCGGTGACGAATGGTCGATCTACCCGATGTACGATTTCGCCCATCCGCTCTCGGACTATATCGAAGGGGTGACGCACTCCATCTGTACGCTTGAGTTTGAAAACAACCGCGAGCTTTACGACTGGGTTATAGACGCTCTCGAACTCAAGCCCCCAAGACCCTATCAGTATGAGTTTGCAAGACTCAATATCAATTATACCGTTATGAGCAAAAGAAAACTGCTTGAGCTTGTAAAGGGTGGTTATGTAAATGGCTGGGACGATCCAAGACTTCCGACTATTGCAGGATATCGAAGAAGAGGCTATACGCCCGAATCCATCCTCAACTTTTGCGAACAGATAGGAGTGGCAAAAGCCAACTCCGTCGTGGATGTCGCGCAGCTGGAGTTTGCTATACGTGATGATCTCAACAAAAAAGCACCGCGCGTTATGTGTGTGCAGGATCCACTCAAAGTAACAATTGTGAACTATAAGGGAGAGGAGGAGATAGAAGCTGCCTACTATCCCGCAGATGTCGCCAAAGAGGGAAGCAGAAAAATGCCTTTTGGCAAAGAGATCTATATAGACAGGGCCGACTTCGCGGAAACCCCGCCAAAAGGGTACTATCGTCTCACTCCAACCCAACCGGTACGCCTCAAACACGCTTATATTATAAAATATGAAGATGCAATCAAGGATGAAAATGGCAACATTATCGAGATCAAAGCCAAATATTTTCCAGACTCCAGAAGTGGCAGCGACACAAGCGGTATCAAAGTCAAAAGTGCCATCCAATGGGTAGAAGCAAATCATGCCAAAAAAGCGGAACTGCGACTCTACGACAGGCTCTTTAGAGTCGAAAATCCGCAAGGCATCGAAGATCTCAACCCAGATTCACTCCAAATCATCAAAGATGCACTTGTGGAACCGGCAGTTATCAAAGAGAAGGCGTATGAACGTTTTCAGTTCGAGCGTATGGGCTACTTTTATAAAGAACCTGTAGATTACAGCGATGAACATCCGGTATTTAACAAAATAGTCGGTCTTAAAGACTCCTGGACAAAAAAATCAAAACAAAAACAGCCGGAGAAAAAGCCCCGGTCAAAAAAAGCGACACAACCCAGAAATGAACAAAAAGAGGGAAAAGTAGCCCCAATGAGCAAGGAGCAGCAGGAACTCTTTAAGCGCTATACAAAAGAGCAGGGGCTCAACAGTGAAGTGGCAAACACCCTCGCAAGAGATGCCAAGCTTGCAGCATTTTATGAAGAGGCACTAAAAGAGGAGGGGAGTGCCCCAATGAGTATAGCCAATCTTGTCACCAACGAGGTTGCACGTGAACTCAAAAACAAAGAGATCATCGAGCTTGCATACACTCCAAAACAGATAGCAAAGCTTGCAAAGTTGATCGATAATGAAATCATCTCGACCAAGATAGCAAAAGATGTTTTTGAGCAGATGAGCAAAAGCGGAGAAAATCCTCAAGAGATAGTCAAAAGCAGGGGACTTGAACAAATCAGCGATCCAAACGTTATAAATTCTATTATACAAGACGTTATAGAAAAAAATCCCAAAAATGTTCAAAAGTACCAAGAGGGCAACCAAAAACTTTTTGGATTTTTTGTCGGACAGGTTCTAAAAGCGTCAGGTGGCAAAGCAAATCCAAAAATCGTCAATGAACTGATCAAAGAAGCTTTGAAATAAGCACAGAGATTTTTCTCTGCTGCAAAATAAAAAACACCAAAAAGATACGAAAACTGGCTACAAAATCGCCGTATGAAGTGTTTTTTGGAGAAACAATATAAATAAGGATGGGCAAGCAGTTTATATTTAGAATAATGGTGACCCCACGGG
>JALUFE010000005.1 GCA_027052175.1 Helicobacteraceae bacterium
GTGTAAAAGTGGCTGCCGCCACTCGACAGTCGGGTAAAATGAAAGGTTTTGCAATTTTGATTTTCAGTGTTGAAATCTGAGGAAATTTCTTTTTCAATTTTTTTAGCAAGTAGCGATGAGCATCTTCTATCAGGAAAAATTTTTCCTTTTTCATCCTCTTTTTTACTATTTCAGCAACCTTGGCGTAGTCGATGAAACCACACTTGTCATCGTACTCTATCGCTATGTTTACGATAACTTCTTGAGGCTTTTTCCGCTCGAAATCCAGGATGCCGATGATACATTCGAAGCGAAGTTCTTCGATGAATATAGTGCAGAGCATTATATTACACGCTTCTCTTCACCTTTAAGCAGGCGGATAATATTGGGAATATGCTTGTAAAAAAGAATGACTGTTATCAATATGACCGGAGCATGGGGCATATTTGGATGAATGATGAAACTTGCGGCCAGGAGTGCGAGTACGCCCGTGAGTGAAGAGAGAGAGGAGATACGTACGGTTTTGGCCATGATAAACCAGACAACGAGTGCTATAAGTGTCTCATAAGGCAGCATAAAAAGCAATACGCCCATTCCGGTTGCGATTCCTTTACCGCCTTCGAAGTTGAGGTAGGGGCTGAAACAGTGTCCCAAGACGGCGAGTACCGCCATACCCCAGAGTGTCGCTTCGCTTAGTCCGACGAAATGGCCGATGACAAGAATGATGAAACCTTTGAGTGCATCAAGAGCGAGTGTCGCAGCCCCAAGTTTTTTGGCGAGTTTGGGATCTTTTTCCTTGACCACCCTCAGCACGTTTGTCGCACCGATACTCTGACTTCCCGCGTTTTTGATGTCGACTCCCGCGAACTGTTTGGCCAACAGCAGTCCAAACGGGATACCGCCTACCAGATAGGCTAAGATAAAAAACTGAATGTTGGTGTTGAATAACATATCCATAGTAGTGTTGTCCTGAGATTAAAATATTCGCTATTCTACAGGATTTAAGATAAAATTCTGATATAATTCGAAAAATCAGTGAAGGATACTATTTGAATTATACAAACGAAGAACTCAAACAGAAAATCCAGGAACTAAAAGACAAACTTGATGTAACGGTTGTTGCGCACTTCTATCAGCGTGACGAGGTTTATGAGATGGCGGATATCACCGGCGATTCACTTGAATTGGCGATGAAGACGAAGAACGACGACAAAGAATTCGTCGTTTTTTGCGGTGTTGCCTTTATGGGACAGAGTGTGAAAGTGCTCTCACCCGAGAAACGTGTCTTGATGCCCAAGCTCGCCTGCTGTTCGATGGCGCGGATGATCGACAGTCTCTACTACGATGAGAGTGTGAAGTTTTTGGAAGATCACGGTATCCCAAAAGAGCAGATAGTGCCCATCACCTATATCAACTCCAACGCCGATGTCAAAGCCAAAGTGGGCGAAATGGGTGGGATGGTCTGCACAAGTGCCAACGCCAAGAAGATCATCACTACCGCGCTCAAAGAGGGCAAAAAGATCCTCTTCGTACCCGATCGATGTCTGGGACAGAATATTGCCAATCAGATGGGTTTGAAATCAATGGTGATAGGAGTTGACGATATGGATCCAAAAGAAGCCGACATTATCTGCTACGATGGGTTTTGTTCCGTACATCAGCTCTTTACGGTAGAGGATATAGATTTTTACCGCAAGAAGTATCCCGGTATCAAGATAGCAGTCCATCCGGAATGTGATCCGGTAATATGTGAAAAAGCGGACTTTGTCGGTTCGACTTCACAGCTTATCCGCTATATCTCCGAGCTTCCGGAAGATCAAAAAGTGGCGGTGGGAACGGAGTATAACCTGGTCAATCGTCTCAGACCGAAAAACACTTACGTGCTTAGCTCTACCAAGCCGGAGTGTCCGACGATGAATGAAACGACGCTGGAGGATCTCTACCTCACACTTAAAAGTATCGAAGACGGCAACCCGATCAATGAGATAGAAGTCGATGAAAAAACAGTCAAGTGGGCGAGAATAGCGCTTGAGAGAATGCTGGAACTCTGATGAAAAGTATCGAAGATTTTGTTCTCGAAGCACTCTATGAGGATGTAGGAAGAGGTGACCTTTATGCGCTTGTTGAGCCTAAAAAAGCTGCTGGTGCAAAGGTGATCGCCAAGAGTGAAGGTATACTTGCAGGTGTTGTGTATGCCGATACTTTGGCAAAACTGCAAGGATTTTCCATTAGATGGAGCAAAAAAGATGGCGAGCGTTTTTCAAAAGGCGATGCAATAGCTTTTTTAGAGGGAGACTCGCATACGCTTTTGGCAAATGAGCGCACGGTGCTTAATATGCTGCTTCACGCAAGCTCCATCGCGACACTTACGCGTAAGTATGTCGACATTATCAAGCCTTATGGCACAAAACTGCTCGATACACGCAAAACCAGACCGAACTTGAGAGTATTCGAGAAGTATGCCACCCGCTGCGGCGGTGCGGTCAACCATCGCATGGGTCTTGACGATTCGCTGATGATAAAAGACACACATCTTAAAACGATAACGAATTTACGAGAGTATATTCAGGCAGCCCGTATGAAAATTCCTTTTACCGCCAAGATAGAGGTCGAAGCCGAAACTTTTGCTATAGCCAAAGAGGCATTTGAAGCAGGAGCGGACATTGTAATGTGTGACAATATGACGCCGGATGAGGTGGCTGAAGTCGTCGCTTATCGCAATGAAAACTACCCCTCGATTTTACTTGAAGCCAGCGGCAATATCTCACTTGAGACGATAGAGAATTATGCCAAAACAGGCGTGGATGCCATCAGCAGCGGCAGCCTGATACACCAGGCAAACTGGATTGATCTTTCGATGAAAATGCAATAATCTAAAGCGGGAGGAAGTATTCGGTTATGGCTGACGATCAGGAAAAAACCGAAGAACCCACCCCCAAGAAGATCGAGGACGCCCGGAAAAAGGGCAATGTTCCCAAGTCGCAGGATGCGTCTGGAATCGTTCCCCTTTTTGTCGCTATTTTGATCTTTTTGATGCTTTTTAAATTTATCTCCACAGAGCTTTTTGAGGCGACACGCTACTTTTTCACTCTTATCGGTACCGAGATAGACAAATCCAAAGCGGTCGAGCTTGCCCTCGTGACGGCGAAGGCGGTCTTTTTGTGTGTCTTGCCGGTGGCAGGAGCGGTGGCGATAGCCGGTATCATAGGCAATGTCGCGCAGTTCGGTTTTTTGTTCACGACCGAGCCGTTAGTACCCGATATCAGTAAGCTGGATATCATCAAGGGGATGAAAAATCTTTTTTCTCTCAAGAAAGCGGTCGACGGTGTGAAAAACACGTTCAAAGCTTTTGTCGTTCTCGGTGTGGGATTTGTCTTCTTCTTTATGTTTATAAAAGAGCTGCCGGCAGTTATGCTTTATGGGATTGGAGATCAACTTCGTTGGCTTGCAGACAAAAGCATCATCCTTGCTCTTGTTATGCTGCTTGTGCTTGCAACCTTCGCGCTTATCGATCTTATCATCACGCGCAAGCGCTACTTCGATGGTCTGAAGATGAGCAAGCAGGAGATCAAGGATGAGATGAAAAATATGGAGGGAGATCCGCTTATCAAAGCCAAGATTCGTCAGATACAGATGGAAGCTTCCAAAAAGCGTATGATGGCAGAGGTCCCAAATGCCGATGTTGTCGTTACCAATCCGACGCACTATGCCGTGGCACTCAAGTATGAACAGGAGAAACATAGAGCTCCGGTCGTTACCGCCAAAGGAGCGGACAAGATAGCGCTGCAGATTAAAAAGATAGCACGGGAAAGCGGAGTACATATCGTAGAAAATCCTCCACTTGCGCGTGCACTCTATGCACAGGTGGACATTGACAAGCCGATCCCCGAAGAGCTCTTCGCTGCCGTGGCCGAGCTGCTTGCGTACGTTTATAAAATGGAGAACAAGAAACTGTGAGTTATGCGAAACGATTTTTGGAACTTGTCAATGCGGCTTCTCATATCGCCGTTGTCGCTCACGAACGTCCCGATGCCGATTCGTTAGGAAGTGCAAGTGCGCTTTACTCTTTTATGCTGCAGTTGCACAAAAAGGTCTCTTTTGTCTGTAAAAGCGATATAGAGCGACGCTTTTTCGTCATTCCCTGGACGGATCGCATCAAGCACCGCTTGGGGACGGAGGATCTTGTTGTTGTATCTGACAGCGCATCTTTAGAACGGGTGGGGCTTTATATTAATGCAAAGATCGTCAACATCGATCACCATGTCACCAACACGATGTACGGTGATCTCAATATCGTCCAAAGTGAAGCGATCGCAACGACCGAAGTCGTTTACTCGCTGTTTAAGAAGCTGGAAATAAAAGTAAATGCTAAGATGGCTACGGCACTCTATGCCGGGATTCTTGAGGACAGTGACGGCTTCGGTTCGCCACGCACCGATGGCACGACATTTGCTTTGGCCAAGGAACTGATAGAATTGGGTGCGAAGCATTATGATGTGGTCAAATATTTACAAAAATATAGCACACTTTCACATCTAAGGCTCCTTGGTGCTATGCTTTTGGATATGCGGCTGCTGCATGAGGCGACGACGGCGCTTTTTGTTGTCGAGTATACGATGCTTGAGCGTTACGGTGCACGCTATGAAGATGCCGAGGAGGCGCTTGAACGTGCACTTGAGATGCCTACAGTCGAGCTTTCGCTGTTGGTTTTGCAAAAAAAGGAAGGCAGCATCAAGGTGTCCCTGCGAAGCGAAAAGTTCGATTGTGGCGCACTCGCTGTAAAATTTGGCGGGGGCGGGCATAAAGAGCGCGCCGGATGCGAGTTGGAGAGTGTGCTTTCACTCCAGGAAGCGGCAGAAAGAATTTTACAAGAGGTAGAGAGAATTGAGAAAAAAGAGAAATAGTGGATCTGTTGTCGTTTTGGCTTTTTTGGTACTTTTGATAGCGGGAGTCGTATTTATTTACAATGCAAAAATGTTCGAGCGGAAGGCGCCCGAAATTCTCTTGGAGAACAACGGTTTTTGGAATTTGAGATCACCGCTTAAACTGACGATGAAAGATCAAAGCGGTATAAAAGAGTATACGATTTTGCTGCAGACTTCTGCTGGACAAAAAGAGCTCGCTTCTGCACACTTTGTCGCTCCGACGAAGAAGATCACACTAGAAGTCAAGCCGCCGCGAGGCGCTTATGCGATCAAAGATCAGCAGGTGAAAGTGATTCTTCAAGCACGCGATGCGAGTAAATGGAACTTTCTAAGCGGCAATACGGCACATAAAGAGGTGGTTTTGAAGGTTGACAAAAAACGTCCTCAGGTAAGTATTGTGGCGAACTCCTACAAGATCGCAAGAGGCGGTTCCGCTCTTGTCGTTTTCAAAGCAGAAGATGCCAATCTCGATGAGGTTTACATCAAGACGAATTTTGGTAAAATCTTTCATGTCACACCGTTTCATAAAAAGGGATATTATATCTCTCTGCTCGCCTGGCCGGTCAAAGAGAAGCATTTTAGAGCCGATGTTGTCGTTACCGATCTCGCCGGAAACAAAGTCAAGGCATATGTACCGCTCTATCTGAAAGACAGAAATTACAAAGTTTCTCATATCAATGTGACCGACAGATTTCTAAAAGGCAAGATAGCCGATCTTGCAAGTCAGTTCGACGAAACACAGGGGGTTGACGATCCTATCGAGCAGTTCAAGATTATCAATGAAAAAGTGCGTGCGAAAAATGAAGCGCTGATCCATAAGATTACATCAAAGGTGCCGGCAGAAATGATCGATACCTTTAAAATCAACAGAATGTACCCGTTGAAAAACGCAAAAGTGGTCGCGAGCTTTGGGGATCATCGATTTTATTACTACAAAGGCAAAAAAGTGAGTGAATCCTACCATATGGGTCTCGATCTCGCCAGCAGATCGATGGCTGCCATCAGACCGCAAAACGGCGGAGAAGTTGTTTTTGCGGATTTTAATGGTCTCTATGGTAATATGCCTGTAATTCATCATGGACTTGGCTTGTATACACTTTATGGACACTGCTCCTCTTTGGCCGTGAGTCAAGGAGATGAAGTACGTCCGAGACAGGTGATCGCGCATACGGGCAAAAGCGGGTATGCGATGGGCGATCATCTTCACTTTGGAGTACTCGTGCAAGGCATCGAGGTACGCCCGCAGGAATGGATGGACAAGCATTGGATCAAGCTCAACATCACGAAGATCATCGATCTTGCCAGGAAGATGATAGACAAAGGGTAGATATGTATCAGACAACGATCGCCAAAGCAGTCGATATCGTCGGTATCGGCCTGCATAAAGGGACGCCGGTAAAATTAAGATTGGAACCGCTGGAAGCGGGAAGCGGGATTGTCTTTTACCGCAGTGATGTGGATGTTTCCATTCCACTTCAGCCTGAAAACGTCGTAGATACGACGATGGCGACGGTGATCGGTAAAAACGGTCATGTGATTTCGACTATTGAGCATCTGCTCTCAGCCATCTATGCATACGGTATCGACAATGTCCGGGTTGTGGTCGACGGAGATGAGATACCAGTGATGGATGGAAGTGCCGCAAGTTTTTGCATGTTGCTCGATGAGGCTGGAATCGTGAAGCTCGAAGCACCCAAAAAAGTGATGATTGTCAAAAAGGAGGTTACGATCGAGAAGGATGGAAAATATGTCAAGTTAATTCCGGCAAAAGATCTCAAATACAGCTTCACGATCAAGTTTCCTCATCCGGTTATCAATAAGCAGGCATATACCTTGGAATTTACGAAAGAGGCATATAAAAACGAGATAGCGCGTGCAAGAACGTTCGGTTTTTTGCAGGAGGTTCAGTATTTGCGTTCCAAAGGACTTGCTTTAGGCGGCGGACTAGAAAACGCGATCGTTTTGGATGATAAAAAGGTGCTCAATCCCGAAGGTCTGCGTTACAACGATGAGTTTGTACGGCATAAAATCCTCGATGCAATCGGCGACATGAGCTTGATAGGTATGACGTTTATCGGCAATTACGAAGCATTTGCCGGCAGCCATCATCTCAATCATCTCCTTACAAAAGCGCTGTTGGAGAATGCAGAAAACTATGAAGTGGTCGAGATAGGCGATGAAAAAGCCAAAGAGTTAGAAAAAGTATATGTATAAAGAGCATGTGGATATTCTTTTAGTGGCGCTTTCTTCCCCTATTTTGGTAGGTGTTTATAAAAAGGGTGAACTTGTAGAGAAGATAAAAAGCAAGGAGCGAAGTTCGGAAGTGTTGCCGAAAATTTATAAAGAGTTGCTGCAGAAGTACGAGGTAGACTCTTTTATCTATGCGAACGGTCCGGGCAGTTTTATGTCCATCAAAGTGGCCTACATCTTTTTGCGCTCTTTAAGCATACTCAAAGAGATTCCTCTTTTTGCGATGGATGCCTTTTCTTTTAACGGCAACAAGCCCATAAAAGCAGTAGGAAAGCTTCATTTTGTTAAAATTCAAGACAAAATAGAGACGCGGAAGTTTGAAAAGATCATAGAACCCTCTTTTGAACTTCCGCAGACTCTCGACAAAGAGAAAGCAACAAGCAACAGCGCCCCGATGTACGGGATGGGTGCAGTATAAGGATGATGAGTGACAGTAAGCGTTCCAGCGACCAGTGCGAATCTTGGCCCGGGTTTTGATTCGCTCGGTCTTGCCGTTGATTTAAGAAACAGAGTTGAGTTTCATCCCTCACGTTTTTTTTCACTCTCCATCAAGGGAGAAGGTGAGAACAATGTCAAACTCAAAGGAAACAACCTTTTTGTAAGTATTTTCAACGATCATTACGGCCGTTTGACGAAGAAGAAACAAAACTTCAAGTTCACCTTTTACAATCAGATTCCTATGTCGCGCGGGCTTGGCAGTTCTTCGGCAGTGATCGTCAGTGCTATAGCCAGCGCGCATGAAGCTGCAGGTATCCGTGTCAGCAGGCGGCGCATTCTCAACCTTGCACTCTTTTACGAACCGCACCCGGACAATATTACGCCGGCGGTGATGGGGGGCTTCAATGTTGCGGCGATAGAAAAGAACAAAGTCTTTTCGCAAAAAAAGCATCTGCCGGATTATATCAAAGCAGTTGTCGTCATTCCGAACAAACCTATAAGTACGGCGAGAAGTAGAACGGTATTGCCACGCTCATATTCGAAGGAAAATGCAGTGTTTAATCTCTCACATGCGGCGCTCACTACTGCCGCATTTTTCAATGAAGACTGGGAGATGCTCAAAATTGCCGCGCAGGACAGATTTCATCAGCGGGCACGTATGAAATCGCTGCCTGAGCTTTTCAGCGTTCAAAAGACGGCTTATGAAAGTGGTGCACTGATGAGTACGCTCAGCGGTAGCGGAAGTACTTTTTTCAATATGACCTATGCAGAAGATGCCGTGATGATAGCGAACAAGCTGAGGATGAAATTTCCGGAGTTTGAAGTCAAGATACTCGATTTTGACAACGACGGGCTTGTAACAGCGAGATAATTTCATCAAAGTAGTATGAAATCAAGCAAGATTTGGATATAATGGCGAAGAAATTTTACCAACCTACGAGAATGTGTATATCTTGCAGAAAGCGGGACAATCAAAACAATCTCTTCAGACTTCAGTGTAGAGAGGGAAGTTTACACCATTTTGCAGGTACAGGTAGAAGTTTTTATCTATGTCTCGACTGTATAGAAGATGACAAAAGAGTTCTCAAGTCTCTTATGAGAACCTGCAAAAGCGGGGAGAGAGAGAAATTAGCGAACCAATTAAAGGAGATTATCGCCCATGAGCGAAAAAGTTAGAGTATATGAAGTTGCGAATGAGTTGGGTATTACTTCAAAGGAAGTTGCTGCAAAAGCGAAAGAGATAGGCCTGGAAGTAAAATCCGCTCAAAGCACAGTGAGTATGCAGGAAGCCGAAGGATTGATACACTATATCATGAACGGTGTTCTTCCTAAAGATCTTGAGAAGGAAGACAAAAAGAAACCTAAAGTCGTAAAAAAAGTTTCCGCTTCCACAGAAGATACTCAAAAGCAAAAAGAATCTCCAAAAGAAAAAGAGAAACCTGCACCTGCAGAAGAGCCGAAACAAGAAAACAGTGAAGAACAGAAAAAAGAAAAAGAGCAAAAATCTCAAGATGAAGAAAGGAAGGAATCTGTTGTCGCTCCAAAGCAAGAGGAAAGTTCCAAAATTGCGAGAACGGCTCCGAAAGAGAAAGTAAAGAGCACCATTAAAACGATGCCTGGACCAAAAATAGCACAGCCACAAGTCAAACGCAAAGGGTTGACGATTGTCAAGAAGAAGAAAGCGATAGAAAAAGAGAATGTGCAGCAGTATGGTTATGAACGTTCGAAAATTCAGTCTTCATACGGCAAACTGGGGGCTGAAGTACTTGAAGAACTACAGAAAAAGAAAAAACCCAAGAGAGGCGGCGGAGAAACACCTAAGAAAAAAGAGAGTGGCGTCAAACTTGATATATTTGGCGATATCGGTGATGTTTCTATGGATTTTGAAGAGAATCAGGTAGAGCTTATCGACATTAATATGACAGAACGTAAAGAGATTCAGGTCGAGGAGCCGAAAAAACGTGAACCTCGGCCGATCGGCAGAAACAGCGGAAAAAAACAGGGTGGAAACAGACCGAGAAAAGTGGCAAAAGAGAAAAAGAAAAAATATAAAAAAGAAGCAAAAGCAAATGAAGTCGTTTCGCATATAGAAATTCCTGAAGATATCAGAGTCTATGAGTTCGCTGAAGCGATCAATCGTCCGATGGGCGAGATCATCAAAGTACTTTTCGATCTTGGTATTATGGCGACAAAAAATGATTTCCTCAAATCTGATGAAATAGAAATACTTTCCGAAGAGTTCGGAGTGGAAGTGACTATTGTCGATCCGACTGCACAGTTTGATGTCGAAAAAATCGTCGAAAAGCAAGTTGATGAGTCCCATATGGTCGAGCGTCCGCCGATCATTACGATCATGGGGCATGTCGATCATGGTAAGACGTCGCTGCTTGACAAGATCAGAAGCTCGAAAGTTGCCGAGAGAGAGGCGGGCGGTATTACTCAGCATATCGGTGCGTATACCATCACACAAAACGGCAAGGAGATCACCTTCCTCGACACTCCGGGACACGCTGCCTTTACCAATATGCGTCAAAGAGGGACGGATGTGACCGATATCGTCATCATTGTCGTTGCAGCCGATGACGGTGTCAAGCCGCAGACAGAAGAGGTTATCAAGATAGCCAAAGAGAGCGGCAAACCCATCATTGTCGCCATGAACAAGATAGACAAGCCGACAGCCAACCCCGATATGGTCAAGGCACAGATGGCCGAACGCGGCATCACGCCGATCGACTGGGGCGGAGATGTCGAGTTCGTTCCGGTCTCAGCCAAAACAGGGGAAGGGATCGACGAACTGCTTGAAAACATCCTTCTGACAGCTGAAGTACTTGAACTCAAAGCCGATCCGACGGCACCTGCAAAAGCGGTAGTTGTCGAGTCCTCTCTTGAAAAAGGACGCGGACCTGTCGCTACGGTTATCGTACAAAACGGTACTCTCCACAAAGGAGACCATATCGTCTGCGGTATTGCACATGGACGTGTCAAAGCGATGATAAATGAGAACAACAAGCAGCTTAGTGAACTGAAACCAAGTCATACCGCAGTTGTTGTCGGTCTGGACAAAGTGCCGCCGGCAGGAGAAGTGATGGCAGCGGTGGAAAGTGACAGAAAAGCCAAAGAGCTCGCAGAGAAACGTTATGAATATGAGCGTCATAAAGAGCTTTCGAAGTCTACCAAATCCACACTTGAAGATATGACGGCAATGATAGCCGAAGGAAAACTCAAAACATTGAAGATCGTTCTTAAAGCGGATGTTCACGGTTCCCTCGAAGCGATCAAATCTTCACTCGAAGCACTTCGTAACGATGAAGTTAAAGTCGATGTCATTCAAAGCGGAGTAGGTGGTATCACGGAAAATGATGTCGAACTCGTTGCAGGAAGTGAAAATACCGTTCTAATGGGCTTTAATGTTCGTCCAACAGGAGCGGTCAAAGCATTGGCGAAGCAAAAGGGTGTCGATATACGCACATACAATGTCATCTATCAACTGCTTGACGATGTAACGGGAATGCTAACAGGTATGATGGCTCCGAAATGGACGGAAGAACAAACCGGCCAAGCCGAAGTGCGTGATGTCTTCAAGTCACCTAAGGGAATTGTTGCCGGATGTCTTGTTGTGGACGGCAAGCTTATTCGCGGAGGAGAAGTTCGTGTCATTCGTGAAGGTGTCGTCGCGTTCGAGGGTGAGCTTATCAGCCTCCGCCGTTTCAAAGATGATGTCGAAGAGGTCGGAAACGGTTATGAGTGTGGTGTGATCGTGTCTGGATACGATGATGTCAAAGTGGGCGATGTTATCGAAACATTTAGAAAGATTGAGCAGAAAGTGGAGCTGTAGTTTGACAGAAGCACAAATCAAGCTGAAAAGAACCGAGTCGATCTTAAAAGAGCTGATCCCTGAAGCACTTTCATCTCTCAACGACAATAGACTTCATGAAGTGAATGTTGTCGAAGTGAAGGTTTCCAAAGGACGCAGTGATGCAAAAGTTTATCTCGATCCGGATTATTTTGATGAGAAAGAGCAGAACAGACTGCTCAAACAGCTGAACAAAGCGCGTCCTCTCATTGAGGACTATTGCATGAAAGATCAGGGATGGTTTCGCTGTCCTAAACTCACTTTCGAGTTTGACGAGCATTTTCAAAAGACGCAGCGCATAGAGGAGCTGTTTAAAAAAATTGAAAAAGAGATACAATGAGTTTGGAAGAGGATATTAAAACGGTTGTAGAGTCGGCTGATGCGAATCTCTATGACATTACGACACTCAATGAAAACGGAGAAACGATCTACCGTGTCAGTATACTTGGCAAAGACGGTAAAACCGACATAGAAAAGTGTGTCGAGATAACACATCTTATCTCTCCGCTTCTCGATGTTACGCCACCGATCGCCGGGGAATATCGACTTGAAGTCAGTTCCCCTGGAGTCGAGCGCAAGCTTAAAAAACCACATCATTTCGAGCTCTCCAAAGGTGAGAATGTAGAATTGAAACTTTTTTCTACGGAGCGTGTCAAAGGCAAGCTCAAAGATTTTAAAGACAATACCGTCACACTGGAGACGGAGTTTGGTGAAGAGAGTTTTGATCTGAGTGACATTTCTGGTGCGAAGACCTATTTTGAATGGTGATATCGCATAGTTTCTATATGTCTCTGGCTGTCGCCGAAGGCTGGAAATATCAGATCTTGACATATCCCAATCCGGCAGTGGGTGCATGTGTGGTGAGCCCCTGCGGAAAGATTCTCTCCGTTGAAGCGCATAAAAGAGCTGGCATGCCGCATGCAGAGGTCGAAGCACTCAAATCGGCTTATATCCAGCTTACAAATGACAAAAAGATCGAGCCTCTGACCGAATCGAAAGATATACATAACTATCTTGTTGCAGAGCATAACGGCTGCTTTGGCGGTTGTGAAATATACACTACACTTGAACCATGTGCGCATTACGGCAAAACTCCTTCATGTGCTTCGCTCCTCACTAAACTCGGTCTTTTGAAAGTTTATATAGGGGCAAAAGATTTCAACGATGAAGCAGCGGGTGGAGCGGCGATGCTGCGGCAAGCTGGCATTGAAGTTGAAGAGGGAATACTGCAGGAGAAATGTGAAGATTTGCTGATTCCTTTTAAACATTTTTTACAAGGCAGCTTTGTCTTCTTCAAATGGGCAAGCAGGCTGGACGGTTCGACGAATGACGGCACGATAAGCTCTCAAGATTCAAGAGAGTTTGTGCATCGACTGCGTGATGTATGCGATCTACTTGTCATAGGAGGTCACACGGTACGGACGGACAGGCCGCGTCTTGATGCGAGGCTTATTGACGGCAAAGCTCCTGATGTGCTTATCTATTCTCGTCACAAAGAATTCGATAGAAGTATACCTCTTTTTGAGGTGGTGGGACGTAAAGTTTTTGTCGAGAATAGTTTGGAGCGTATCGGGGAGTATAAATGCGTGATGATAGAGGGGAGCGAGCGCATGTTTGAAGCTACACGCTCTCTAACCCATCATTATCTTGCATTTATTGCCCCTAAGATGAGACCGTCGGACGGCTTTAGAAATGTGAAGGCCGATTTTAGGATATTAAGTGAGCGAAAAGTTGGTGATGATATAATGGCGCACATGATTTTAAACAACGGAAACAGTGATGGAAGATAAAGCTCAAAAACAGCAGAAAATAGTCTCGATGTTCGATGATATCGCTCCGACATATGATACGGCAAACAGAGTGATGAGTATGGGAGTGGATATTTCATGGCGCAAAAAAGCATGTGATCTCTCGTTTGAGCTCTACGATAAAAAAGAGATAGATCGTATCGTTGATGTAGCTTGCGGAACAGGTGATATGATGGGCTTTTGGAACAAACAGGCACAAAAAGCGGGTATCGACGTAGGTGAGCTCGTAGGAGTCGACCCTTCCGTAGGGATGCTCGAAGTTGCCAAAGAGAAATTTCCGGCATTTTCCTATCATACGGCCAAAGCGACCGAAATTCCGCTTGAAGATGCAAGTGGTGACATACTCAGCATCACCTACGGTATCCGTAACGTTGTTGAGCGTCAGGAGGCGTTTTTCGAGTTTAACAGAGTACTGAAAAAAGAGGGACTTGTCGTTATCTTGGAATTTATGAAAGATGAAAACAAGAATTTGCTTAAAAAGATGCGTGATGTCTATCTACATAAAATCCTTCCATATGTCGGTGGAGTGATATCGAAAAATTTGGAGGCTTATACCTATCTTCCAAATTCTATAGAGAACTTCGTTACCATTCAAGGGATGCAAAAAGAGTTGGAAAAAGCGGGCTTTGAGATTCTCTACACCAAAAGCTTCTCAATGGACATCTCCACGCTTATCATTGCAAGGAAAAAATGAGCACAGTCGTTTTTTACATAGCGCTTTATATCGCATGCGAGCTTTTTGAGATCTGGTGGCAGAAGAGCGATACGCTCTACGGGGTTCTTGAAAACATTTACCGCTACTACTCTAAAAGTATCTTTATTTTACTGCTCATACATCCGACTTTTTATCTCCTTGTCTACTTGATGATGGCAAGCGGATACAATCTCTATCTCCAAATTGCTTTGGGTCTAAAGCTTTCTGATATCGCATTGAAGATTCTGTTTGTCCAAAAGATTTTTATAAAAGAGGAGATAAATGAGGAGTTTAGGATGATGATAGGGATGAAGATGGAGTGGTATATGCTCTATTTCGGTGTGCTTTTCTATCCTGTTTTGATATACTTAGGATTGCAATAAACATAAAGGGATGAGAAATGAACAAAGACACCATTGTAAAGACAGGTGCGCTTCTGTATGTGTTTTTGTTTCTTTATCTGGCTGTTGATCCGAGTGATCGGGCCGTGTGGGCGGTTGAAAACATCCCTGTCGTCATCGTTTTTGCTTATCTTGTGGTAACGTACAAAAAGTTTACTTTTTCTCCTGGTTCGTACATAATGATGTCGTTCTGGCTGGTGCTGCATACGATAGGCGGCCATTTCACTTTCGCGCATGTACCCTTTGATTTTGTCAATCATCTGTTTGGTCTTGAGCGTAACGATTATGATCGCTTTGCCCATTTCAGCGTCGGTTTTTTTGCCTATCCTATAGTCGAGTACGTATTGCGAAAAGGCTGGACGAGTTATTATCGTTTTGCAATGTTGTTCGGTTTTGCGGCCGTGATGGCTGTAGCGGCACTTTATGAGTTAAATGAATGGGCATTTGCCATACTCTCAGGCGGTAACAATGTAGGCTTGGAGTATCTTGGAGCACAAGGAGATATCTGGGACGCTCAGAAAGATATGTGCTGTGACGGAGCGGGAGCGCTTGTCGCACTTTTTATTTACTCGATAGTGAGACCGGATAAAAGATACAATACCCAAGGCAGCTGATTCTTTCTGTGATACAAGAAGCAGATAAAAAAGAACAGTATTGGCACTTTTCAAGTTATAACAGCTCAAGAAACCTCTCTTTTGGGAGTGGAGGAGAGAAGATATATCCTTGAATGAGAACCTCACCGTATCGGCGTACTGCTTCAAGCTGCTCTTTGGTTTCTACTCCCTCGGCCACAACATCGAGATGGAGATTTTGTGCAAGTGTGATGATCGTTTGCACTATGGCGGCGCTGCGTTCATTATCGAGAATATGATCTATAAACGATTTGTCGATTTTCAATTCGTCAAGAGGAAACTGCATCAAATAGCGCATGGAAGAGTATCCCGTTCCAAAATCGTCTATGGAGAAGCGGAATCCGTGTCGTTTGAGTTTTTGCATCGTTTCCAGGGCGTATTCCACGTTTGAGACCATCGCCTCCTCGGTGATTTCAAGGATGATGAAACTTGGATCTATCTCAAAACGCTTGGCTTCAGAGATGATAAAATCAGGAAAATTTTCCATTATAAACTGATTTGGAGAGATATTGACAGCGATGCTTTTGATGCCTGTTTTTTCTATTTTTTCTCTGTTTTGCAAGATAAATTTGAAGACTTTGCGTACGATGATTCTATCGATCTCAAGTATAAGACCTGTTTCCTGGGCCAAAGGGATGAAATCTCCAGGAGCGATCAGTTTCCCATCGGCTCCTTCGAGGCGTATAAGCGTTTCCGCAGAACGAATGCGCTGTTTACAGTCGAATTTTGGCTGAAAATAGGTGATGAACTCATCATTTTGGATTGCCCGGTGCAAGATCTGCTCCATTTCAAGCCGTTTGTCGGCATTGGACTGCATTGTAGCATGAAAAAAGGCATATCTGTTGCGTCCGCTCTCTTTTGCCTGATAGAGTGCATTGTCCGCGTGTTTGATGATCGTCTCCACATTTTCGGCCTCTTTGAAAAGTTCGATCCCGATACTCGCGGTGATTTTGATCGTCCTGTTCTTTAGCGTTATGCTTTTGTCGAAAATACGCTGAATCTCTTCAACCAGCAAAAGTGCGGATTCTCTGGTGCTCTCTATGCTCTCTGAGAGGGGCTGTGTCAGGATCAAAAATTCATCTCCTCCAAGTCTGTAGGCTTTGACACCATGGCGTTTTTCCAGACTTTTGAGTCGTTTTGCGACTTCGATCAAGACGGCATCGCCTATGTTGTGTCCAAGAGAGTCGTTGAGCACCTTGAAAAAGTCCAGATCAATAAAATAAAGTACTGCGTATTTCCCGGTTTTCCTACACTCTTCGATCCTCTTTGTCAGATCGATTTTAAGGAATCTGCGGTTGGGAAGATCGGTGAGAGGATCGTGCAAAGACTGGTGTTCGAGTTTTTGGTACGAATGTTGGATAGTTTCATACATCCTGTTAAAAGCGTTTACAAGAGAGGAGAGTACATCGTCTTGCGTCCAGTAATTCACTTTTCTATCCAGTTTTAGAGGAGGAAGCTCCCTGTCGAAACGGATATCGTCTGTATATTTCCTGATCTTGAAGAGATGTTTCGTTATCAAAATCCAGATCAACATCAGGATAAAAAAGCCTACAAGCAGCATAGTGACAAGTAAAATGCCAAAAGAGGAAAGTGTATTGTGAAGCAGCTCCTTTTGGATGTATCTTGTCGTCGCAACTATAGTCAACTTTCCAAGATAGATGCGCTTGCCGTAACTGTCGGTATGGTACAGAGGCACTTTTTTGAGGATGGTATTTTCTTTGGTTTTTGGTAAGGTGCCTGCTTCTACGAGTGTTTTTCCTCGCTCATCCTCTACCTTGAAGTAGATGAAGTTGCGTCTTTGAAGAAGACCGTCGAGAATTGTTTGAAGAGAGTCGAGATTGAGTATCCATAGATTTTCTTCTATTGCAGGGAGGTTGATCTTTTCTATCTGAGTGAACTCCTGTTGGAGCGCTCCTTTTTCGATTTGGTATTTTCGAATAACATCGACCGTCCCAAGCAGCAAAGCGATCCCGATTGCGATGCCGAAGATGTAAAGACTCAGGCGTATTGCCAGTTTGCTTTTAAAAAACGGGAAAGCAGGATGCTCTTTTTTTTTCTCACTCATGTCTCTTCTCATTGTATGTTTTGTTTCGGATGGTATCTCATATCTATGCGATAACGTTTTACAAACTTTTGATATGTGCCATCTTTATGCATTTGCTTCAAAATTTCGTTGAAACGCTCTATGATGTCTGCATAGGGTGAATCTCTGCGTATAAGGAGTCGATACTCCATCGTCGTGATAGGATAGTTTCCCATCACTATCTTTTTGAGTTCATTTTGCAGTGCTCCTCCTTTTTTAATCTGCTCTTGTATAAAGTACGGTCCCGCATATTCGTTAAGCAGATACAGGTCAGCTCTTTGGGTAGCGATCATATTGATGGCGCTTCGGGCTGTTGGAACCCATATAACGTGCATTCTTTTGAGATTCTCTTTGGACCATCCCGCCCCCAGCGTATCGACTATGACAAATCTTTTCAAATCAGCAATAGAACGGGCATTGAGAATCTCGTCGCGTTTTGGATTGTCTTTGCTTGTAAAAACATACTCTTTCACTGTCACTATAGGGTCGGTAGAAAGAAAAAACTTTTGGCGCCTCGGCGTATAGACAGTGACCATACCGTCGCCCTTTTTCTCCCAAACCATTTTTTGGGCACGACTCCACGGATAGAGTTTGCACTCCAACGGCATGTTCATCCGCTTAAAAGCTTCTGTGAGCACGTCATGGAAAAGTCCTCTGGCTTCGCCCTCTTTGCTACGGTAGATCAGCGGTTTATAGTTTTCGTCATCTATCCATTGAAAAGGACGTTCTGGCTGATTTGCCTGCAGCGGGAGTGCCCACCCCATCATCATCGAGAGAAAGATAAGGAAAAACGTTTTCAACACCCTTTTGTTTCCTCTCCACTCATTGTAATGTTATACCATCGGCAGCTAATTACCAGTCTGATAAACGAGTATATTGCATTCGAGTACAAGGCGAAACTATGCAGGAGCTACTGGTAGCTTCAAATAGTTTCAACGAAGTAATCGGATGCAATATACTCGCCCAAAGGGTAAAAGATACGCGATCATTTGCTGCGTTAAATCTTTTTGAATTAACCCAGTTAGTCCTGCAAAACAAGCGAAGCGCTCGGCGAAGCCGATGTTTCTTTAGAAAGATTTGCCTTGCAACTAATAGCGTATCTTTTATTTAGCAGACTGGTAATTAGCTGCCGATGGTATTACTGTTATTTTATCGATTATAACATAATTTTGTTGAACGTCGAACTTTTGTCACTTTTAAAATGGAGTACCGACAAAACGAGAGGATACCCACTCTTTTAGCCGTACACTCTTTTAAAAAGTGTGATCGCACTTATCGTCGCAGCAAGTGTCAGTGTGACATTGAGAAAAATGTTGAGTACAGCTTTCGAAAATTCACCGTCTTGGAGCAAAGTGACATTTTCGAGTGAAAAAGTGGAAAATGTCGTCAGCGCTCCCAAAAATCCGGTGATAACGAGCGCTTTGTATTCCGGCTGGATTGTCTGGGAGAAGTACATTGCTGCGAAACCTATGATAAAGCTGCCAAGAACATTGACACTGAGCGTACCCACCGGGAAAAATCCTCCAAAAAGTTTTTGGGTGTATGTGGCGATCAGGTAGCGTGATATTGCGCCGAAAAATCCCCCCGTCCCTATAAAGAGCAGCAAAATGAGACTTTTCATCTACGCTTCCCTTTGGAAATTTTCATGTTTGTAGCGGATGACTTCGGTATCGGTCAAGGTGACAAGTGCGTTTTGCATCATAGCATCGATTGATTCCAAAAAGGAGTAGATCTTCTCTTCATCGTCGATGATCTCGATCACGAGCGGGAGCTCTTGTGAGAGCGCCCAGACTTTGAAGCTGCGCACTTCGCTAAATGCGCCGATCCCGGCTACGGCTTTATGTACCGTAGCACCCGCGAGCTTCTCCTCTTTGACCTTTTTGAGCAGCACTTCCCAAAGCGGACTGTCTTCGAACTTGTCAGTCGTGTCGATGTAGATCTTGAGCATCTTTTTCTTTCCGAGATATCGTTTCATAAGCAGACTTTGTGTTGGTTTTTGAAAGTATAGCAAAGAGGATTAAAAACTTAGATAATAGATCAGTCTCACATCCTCTCTGTCCTCTCTGCCGCCAAACCCTTTGTGAAGAAGTTCTTCCGATGTTTTGCTTTGATCTTTGAGTGAGGCTCTGAGACGAAACTTCGAGTAGTCGTTGATCCTGTATTTCAAATCGATGAGATACTCGGCAAAGTCGTCGACATGATCGGATTTGTTTGTATGCACGTTGGCGTAGCCGATTTTGAACACCGTTTTTTTCAATGGCTCGAAGGTTATGACGCTGCCAAAGCCGGTGCTTGGTTCGTAGAGGCCGTACCCCTGCTGAAAATCGGTATAAAAAGGTGCGGAGGATATTGTCTCAAGATTGTTTTTTATGATCTTGTCATAGACAAGTGCCATACTTATCTTCGAAGTGAGTGAGGTTGCGGCTTTTATTCCTATAGCTTTGGAGTTTGGTTCGTTTATGTAATCGTTGGCGAGATACTGTGCTTTAATGTAGCTGTCTTTACCAAGGGGTGAGCCGTATTTGAGACTGAGAAACCGATAATCCCTTCTTTTGATCTTTTCCCCTGCAGTGCTTACGGTGCTGAGTGCGCGAATATACTGAACCTTGATGCTTAGGTTTGTGAGAGTTTCGTTTTTTACGATGCAGGCTTCAAAAACACTCGGTACAAGACGCTGGTCGTTCTTCGAGTAGCGGAGTATCGAGTTGTTGGCGTCCTATTTTTAGTGTGGTTGCACCAAAGCGGTAGTGAAGATAGGCTTCACCCAAAAACTCGATATCTTCACCGTCTCGCTGCAAAAGTGTGATGTGCCTATGCCCTGTTTTCTACTGTAAAATCCGTCTATTTTATGGCTGCCGTAGTATGCCAGACCGAATTTTAAACGATGATATTCGCCGCTTTCGTATTTGAGTATCTCGCCTGCGTTGAAGGCTTTTGCGTCGTTTCGAATATGGTCGAACGTTCTGATCATATAAAAAAGTCTCAAATCCGCCGAAAATTTTCCGCTTTTACGTCTCTTTTCAATCTTTTTAGAATCCACAGCTGTTGCAGTGTTTATGTCGTTAAAATCGGCTGCGGATACAAGTGTGAAAGAGAGTAGTAGCAAAATTTTTAGGATTTTAATCATATCTGTTAATCATCTCTGTTTTTGCTGCTATTTATAACTTTTTTCTTTTTCTCTATCATTTTATATTACTACAATAGTTTTCCTTATTAATTATCTTATGAAAAATGAAAATATGAAAAATTGAATGAAAGAATGAAACAGGTTGTTGATTTTTAGCTGTTAGACTTCTTGCAAAACTCCTAAGTAGTCTCAGCGTTATCAAGAGAGTTTTAATCAAGGCAGATGTTCTTCAGCATAGCCGACGC
>JALUFE010000006.1:0-17462 GCA_027052175.1 Helicobacteraceae bacterium
TCTCATAGGTGAGAGAACAGCCGAAGAGATAAAAATCAACATCGGTACGGCAGTGCCGCTTGAAGAGAATCTGCATATGACCATTACGGGTCGGGATAACGTAGAGGGACTGCTCAGCTCCATCGAACTCACAAGCGAAGATGCCAGAGAAGCGATGAAAGAGCCACTTCGTGAAATTGCCGAAGCACTCAAAGAGGTTCTTGAAAATATGCCGCCGGATCTCTCCGGCGATATCGTCCATCACGGTATCATCCTCACCGGCGGGGGTGCACTCATACGCCAACTTGACAAATACCTCTCCGATATAGTCAAGATTCCTACCTATGTGGCAGACGAACCGCTTTTAGCCGTTGCCAGGGGAACAGGCCGGGCGTTAGAGGAGATAGACCTGCTTCAAGATCTTTCTGACAGCGAATAATGAACAAAAAGCTGCTTGGGTTTTTCACTTTGCTGTTCCTCCTCTTTTGGGGAACTATGAATCTCGAAAACACGGTGCAAAAGCCGCTCAATCAGCTTTTAAACGCACTCAAAAACAGTTATGCAGATACGCTCGACTTAATCACAGATACAATCGATGAGCACTTTTTTCAAGCAGACAGGATTAAAAAACTAAAACAAGCACTTGCCGACTGCAAAGAGAACACTCTGCTTTTAAAGCAATACAAACATCAACTAAAAAGCCTCTCAGAGCTCAGCGACTCCAATCTGAGTATAGACCCACGCATAAAACTTGTACGCGCCGTCTCTTATGCCAAATTCGGCGATATGAACAAAGTATGGCTGGAAGTACATGACTACAATGCTTCGAAGATATACGGTCTAGTATACAAAGAAAAAGTCGCCGGCATAGTCATCCCAAAAGACGGAATGCCGCTGGCACTCTTAATACGCGATCCAAAAAGCTCCTATGCCGTACACATCGGAAAGGCAAAAGCGCCGGGGATCGCGCATGGTAACAACGACGAAAACATCATCGTAACCTACATACCGACATGGTACAATATCAAAGTAGGGGATGAAGTGATAAGCAGCGGTTTAGACGACATCTTTTTCGAAGGTCTCAAAGTGGGAAAAGTTCTCTCGTTAACCACTTCGCAGGGATATCAAAAAGCGATTGTGCGTCCTTACTACCGCCAAAAAAATCTTGATTATTTTTATATGATAGAAAAGGTGAAGTAGGAGCTATCTTGATAAAAAATCTTTTCTACCTTTTGATACCTGCCGTCACTCTGATGGCTGAAAATCTTACCATCGGGCTTGGTCCCTACTTCCAAACACAGCCCTACAAAGGCGCTTCGGCCATCGTTGTTCCCTCCCCCGTCGTTTTTTACGACAACGGCATCATTTATGCAAGATGGACGCGCATTGGTTTGTACTTCTACGGACATAAAGCGAACAAAGAAGCAAACGAAAAATACTCATGGGGCTTTTCACTCACAGCCCAGCCTCGCCCAAACGGCTATAAACCCTCGGACTCCGATGCACTTAGAGGACTCGATGAGAAAAAGACATCTTTTGAAGGTGGTTTGGCTTTTACCATCTACGGTGAGGGCAAATATCTTGAAGCGATGCTCGTTACAGATATGTTGGGACGATATGATTCTTACATCGCCAAAATAGAGAGCGGTTTTCAAAAGAAAATCGGTGATTTTACCTTCTATCCAAGTCTTGTCGGCGTTTATGAGAGTAAAAAATTTACCGACTACTACTACGGCATCAGCCAAGAAGAGGCTGCACGAACACCCTACTCTGCATATCAACCCAACGGCGGCCTTCGCATTGGAGCACAAACCTATATAAGCTATCCAATCTATAAAAAATGGTCCGCATTTTTCAACCTTCGAGTCGATCGTCTGACAAACAATGCAAAAAACTCCCCTATCGTTTCAGACAGCCTGATGTACTCAGGATTGGCTTCTATTATCTACACATTTGATTTTTGATAAATAGACTTCTTGCAAAACTCCTAAACAGTCTCAGAGGAGCTAAAGCCAAGAGATTTTGTAAAACAAATTTTCAAGCCTAGCCGTAGCTAAGTTTGGAAATTTTTTTGCGAAATGTCACAGGCTTTCACTCCTCCCCAAGGGCATTATCAAAAGAGCATAACTTGGCGTTAGATAACCTTCACCGTAGCTTTATCTTCGCTGAAGAACATCTGCCTTGATTAAAACTCTCTTGAAAACGCTGAGACTACTTAGGAGTTTTGCAAGAAATATAATACAACAGAAAGGTGTTTGCTGTCTGCTCTATTTGACAGATGTGAATTGTCTGGTGATTTTATTATATTTAAACCAACATTAAAGATTTTTACTGTACTATAAAGATTTTTACTGTACTATAAAATATTTTTATAATTAATCATGATTGGAGCGGAGAAATAAATGCAAGAAGAAATACTACTCAAAGAAGATGATTTTCTCGTATCACAAACGGACGAAAAGGGAAGAATCCTGTTTGCCAATGATGATTTCTGTAAAATTGCCGGCTATACGATTGAGGAACTGATTGGAAAACCGCACAACATAGTTCGCCATCCCGATATGCCAAAAGCCGCGTTCAAAGAGCTGTGGGAAACAATCAAAAGCAATAAAATATGGACGGGATATGTCAAAAACAAAACCAAAAGCGGAGGCTTTTACTGGGTTTTTGCCACTGTCTACCCCATGTACGACGAAACGAAAAGACAAAAACGTTATCTCTCATGCAGGCGCAAACCCTCTCGATCAGAAATAGAAACGGTAGAAGCGCTTTATAAAACTCTAAGATAAAAAAGGAAAAAAAATATGGATAAAAAAACTCTTTTAAGTTTTACTGCTGTGGCGATTTTACTTTTTGCGGCTGAGACTCTATCTGACTCGACACTTTTGCACATCGGTGCGCTTGTATCGGGTCTTGGAATTTTATTTTACCTTGCTGCCAAAACAGATAAAAAAAGCAGTATGCTTGATACTCTTCTTCAGGAATTCCAGGAGATGCTCAGATTCCAAAGAAATCAAATCACCATCAAACCCGAAACGTTACGGAGTGATGTCGAACATAAACTCTACGACATTATCAAACTCTACGAAAAAACGATGCTCAAAGATATGAAAGTAGCCGGCGAGATGGTGCTCGTTGCCGACAAAGTGGCAAAAGGGCATATGAGCTGTCGTATCCAGGCTGATTCGAAAACACCCCATGTCCATGTTCTTCGAAACAGTATGAACAAGATGCTGGATATGACCGAAGCAAATATCGACAGTGCCATACGAATTTTACAACGATACAGCAACGGCAACTTCGAAGCCAGAGTCGATGTCGATCATATGGATGCTAAAATGAGAGAGCTGCTTGACAATATAAACAGTCTCGGAGCAGCACTCCAAAATATGCACCGACAAAATGAAGAAGCGAAAGAGATGATTGAAAAGAGTGCCAAAAAACTCAATGAAACCATCCAGGAAATAGCTACAACACGAATTTCAACTTTTAAAAAAAATATCGATAATATCGTTACAAAAATAGAAAATGTTTCGCTCAAAGAGAACGATATGGTAGCGAACTTGGAACAGTTGATCGAAAACGCGAACGAAACGAAAACGATTTTAAACGCTATCAACGATATCGCCGAACAAACAAATCTTCTCGCTCTCAACGCCGCAATCGAAGCGGCACGTGCCGGCGAACATGGACGAGGATTTGCCGTAGTCGCAGATGAAGTAAGAAAACTTGCTGAAAGAACGCAAAAAAGCCTCGTCGAATCATCTGCAACTATGAACGTCCTTTCACAATCCATTATTTCCTCTTCCGAGACCCTGACGACAAACGCAAAAGAGATCCAGAAGATATCACAAGAGGTCAGCCTTGCAAACGAGATGATGGACGGCATCATAGAAACACTCAATTCTCTTATCAAAAATTAAAGGACGCCTCTAAAAAGAAATTTTAGAAGAAAGAGGATGCCGTAAACCCGGCATTTCTTCTTCCTGTCAATATCTTATAAGAAATATTAAGCACCTTTTTACTATAATTGTAGGATTTTAAACTGACCTTACACACCATATCATAAACTGAGCGAAAAGAGAAAGCATCAGCTGCAAGGCGGAGGTTTTTCAGCGTAGCCAAAGCTACGGTGGAAGTTCTCCAACGAAGTCAGATGATGCTTTCTCTTTTCGCCTTTCGGGTGGCTTTTGCGACACACGATTGCTTCGTTACACCTTCTCACCGTAGCTTCGGCTACGCTTCGTCGGTGTGCCTTGCTCTCGCATATCGCAAAAACCACTCAGTTTATGATATGATGCGTAAGGTCAGTTGTTAGTACTGCATACAGAAGGTAAAAAATGCCAAAAAGAACCGATATTCATACTATTTTGCTTATAGGCTCAGGCCCTATCGTCATAGGTCAGGCATGTGAGTTCGACTACTCGGGAACGCAAGCCGTTAAAACGCTCAAAGAGCTTGGCTACCGTGTCGTTCTTATCAACTCCAACCCTGCAACGATCATGACCGATCCGGAGTTTGCGGATCGTACCTACATCGAACCTATCAACGAAGAGGTTATCGCCAAGATCATCGAAAAAGAAAACGTCGATGCGATTTTGCCGACAATGGGTGGTCAGACAGCACTCAATGTCGCGACGTCGATGTATGAAAAAGGGATGCTTGAGGGTGTCGAGTTTCTCGGTGCCAACCCTGCCGCGATCAAAAAAGGTGAAGACAGAAGTGCATTTAAAGAGGCGATGATCAAGATCGGGATGGATCTGCCTTTTTCCAAGTACGCCTACAACCTCGATGAAGCAATCGAAGCGGCCGAAGAGATCGGCTTCCCGCTTATCATCCGTGCCTCATATACACTCGCAGGTGGGGGAAGCGGGGTTGCTTACAATATGGACGAGTTCAAGGAACTTGCCGCGCGCGGGCTTGACGAATCACCCGTAAGCGAAATCCTCATCGAAGAGTCGCTGCTTGGATGGAAAGAGTATGAGATGGAGGTTATCCGAGACAAGAAGGACAACTGCATCATCGTCTGTTCCATCGAAAACTTCGACCCTATGGGTGTACATACGGGAGATAGTATCACTGTTGCACCTGCTTTGACTCTCACAGATAAAGAGTATCAGCGTATGCGGGATGCCTCTTTTGCGATCCTTCGTGAGATCGGCGTCGATACGGGCGGAAGCAACGTGCAGTTCTCCATCAACCCAAAAACGGGGCGTATGATCGTTATCGAGATGAACCCGCGTGTTTCACGCTCCTCGGCACTTGCTTCCAAAGCGACGGGATACCCCATCGCAAAAGTGGCTACCCTTTTGGCTGTAGGCTTTACACTCGATGAGATCACCAACGATATCACGGGAACACCTGCAAGTTTTGAGCCGGTTATCGACTACATCGTCACGAAAATCCCGCGCTTTACATTTGAGAAGTTCCCGGAAGCTGAGAGCACGCTCTCTACCAGCATGAAGTCCGTCGGGGAGGTAATGGCAATAGGCCGCACCTTCAAAGAGTCTGTGCAAAAGGCACTCTGCTCACTTGAGACGGGTCTTAGCGGTTTCGATGCCAAAGAGGGGGATGATGAGTTTATCAAGCATGAGATCCGCCGACCAAACGCAGAGCGCATCCTCTACATCGCCGAAGGTTTCAGACGCGGCTTTAGGTTAGAAGAGATCTTCGAGATGTGCAAGGTCGATCCGTGGTTTCTCTACCAAATCGAGGAGATCGTCGCCAAAGAGAAAGAGATCACCAAAGAACTGCTGGTGGACGAGGAAGCCTTTAGAGCTGTCAAGGCCGATGGCTTTGGTGACAAGAAGATCGCCGAGCTTGTCAATAAGAACTCAGGCATCACAATTACAGAAAACTATGTCTACAACGCCCGAAAAGAGCTTGGCATAGGTTTTGAGTACAACGAGGTCGATACCTGTGCGGCGGAGTTCAAAGCACTCACACCATACCTCTACTCGACAACCAACATCTCCAAGATACCGCAGACAAAGCGTGCAAGCCAAAAAGAGAAAGTCCTCATACTTGGCGGCGGACCGAACCGCATCGGTCAGGGAATCGAGTTCGACTACTGCTGTGTACATGCATCTTTTGCACTCAAAGATATGGACGTCGAGACAATTATGTACAACTGTAACCCAGAAACCGTCTCGACCGACTACGATACATCCGATGTACTCTACTTCGAGCCAATCGACTTCGAGCATGTGCGTGAGGTGATAGAGAGCGAGCAGCCTGATGGCATCATCGTCCACTTCGGCGGTCAGACACCGCTCAAACTCGCCAATGCCATCGACGAGATAGGCGGCAAGATTATCGGTACTCCTGCAAGCGTGATCGACCTTGCTGAAGACAGAGAGAAGTTCAGCGACTTTATCAACTCCATCGGTCTCAAGCAGCCGGCAAACGGGATGGCACGCACCAAGGAGGAGTCTTACGCAATAGCCAAAGAGCTTGGATATCCCGTACTTGTACGTCCATCGTATGTCCTTGGCGGACGCGGGATGCGTATCGTCTACAGCGAAGATGAGCTTAGAGAGTATATGGACCTCGCAGTCTCAGTCAGCAACGATGCACCCGTACTTATCGACAAGTTTCTTGATCAGGCCGTAGAACTTGATGTCGATGCCATCAGCGATACCGAGGAGGTCTATATCGGTGCCGTTATGCAGCATATCGAAGAGGCGGGAATACACTCAGGCGATAGCGCCTGCTCGCTCCCACCGGTCAATCTCTCCAAAGAGCTTATCGAAGAGGTCGAACGCCATACCAAAGAGATAGCACTCGGTCTTGGCGTGCAGGGGCTGATGAATGTTCAGTATGCCGTTTATGAAAACGAGATCTACCTCATCGAGGTCAATCCAAGAGCTTCGAGAACCGTGCCGTTTGTCTCCAAAGCGACAGGCGTACCGCTTGCCAAAGTAGCCACCCGTGTAATGATGGGCAAAAGTCTGAGAAACGCTCTTGAGTACTACGACAAGTTCGGTGTCGTAATGGAGGAAAACGGTGTACTCAAACCACGCCTGAAAGATCATATCTCTGTCAAAGAAGCGGTCTTTCCGTTTCACAAACTTTACGGTGCAGACCTCGTTCTCTCTCCTGAGATGAAGTCAACCGGTGAAGTAATGGGGGTGAGCGACAATTTCGGCATCAGTTTCGCCAAAGCACAGGTTGCCGCAGGTAACAAGATCGCCACAAGCGGAACATGTTTCCTCAGCTTTATCGATATGGACAAGAAAAGCGGTGTAGAGATAGCAAGAGGCCTGTACGAACTCGGATTCAAACTCGTTGCAACACGCGGAACACAAAAAGCTTGTGAACAAGCAGGTATTCCGTGTGAAGCGGTTCTAAAAATCAGCGAAGGGCGTCCAAACATCGAAGATATGATGAAAAACAACGAAATTTCAATGGCCATCAATACCTCCGACAACAACACCAGCAAAAAAGACGCGATCGTTATCCGTCATGAAGTGCTCAAGCGCAACATCCCGTACTTCACAACTCTCAGTGCCGCACGTGCAGCAATCGAGGCACTTAAAAAAATGGAGAAAGAACCGTGGACAAATCCAAAAGCGCTGCAAGACATCCTCGCATAGAGGAGGCAGTCATACTCGCCCAAACCGACACAACCGTCGGTTTTCTCTCCCAAAACGTTTCCAGGCTTATAAATATCAAAGGTCGCGCACGCAAAAAACCCTTTCTAAAAAACTTCTTCTCTTTAAGGGAACTTACCAAAAATATCCGCATCCCTCAAAGCCGCAAAAAAGAGATACGAAGAGCAAGAAAAACGACCTATATCGTCAAAAACCAAGCCTTCAGAGTTGCCTCTTTTCCCGCTTCATCCGTGCTGTTTGAAAAGAGCGGCTGGTTCTACTCCACCTCCGCAAACAAAAGCGGAGAAAAATTCGACTACAACTTCGCCAATGAAAAAGCGGATATAATAGTCATAAACGAAGTTGGACTTTTTGAAAGTGAGCCTTCACATCTTATAAAGTGCAACGAACAAAAAAAAGCGAGACTGCGATGAGCAGATACATACAACTCTTTTTAACGGGTGCACTCTTTACTTTCATACTCGATTTTTTTCTTTTTTTGGGAATCAAACTCAACTATATCGATCCTCTTGGATTTCAAATCTACTACAATGTTCTCTTTGCCGACAACCAAAACATTGTGCTGTTTTTGGCATTTTCGTTCTTGATCGGATGGCTGTTGTACTATACGAAAAACAGTGTGCGTATTCCTCTTATGCTTTTTCTTTTTTTTCTTGTCTTTGCAACGCTCATCCCTTCTATCGGAAAATTTGTAGGAGAGACCCTTTTTATGAAACCAAACGTGACACTTCATGACAAAAGATTTACATATACGGGAGATATTTACTATATTGGCAGAGAGAAGGTACTATTTTACGATAACGATCTCAAAAAGATCATAGAACTCGATAAAAAAAGTCTAAAGGAAAATGTCGATGAGTTATATTAGATCACTTGCAAACGGTGTGATGCTTGGAAGTATGAGCGTTGTCGTAGCTACGCTTACTGGGTGCAGCTCTTCACAGCAGGAGCAGCAACAAGCCCAAAACAAATTTCTCGTTATCGAACAACTTACAAACGGCAAATATGTCGTCGTCGAGGAGATCCCTACAACCGGTCCTTCACGTGCCATTATCCGAGAGAAGGGACCCGACGGTCAGATACACGAACGTGTCATGACAGAAGAGGAGATGAAGAAGCTCGCAGAACAGGAGTACCAAAAAGTACAAAACGGAACAAGCGAGACCGTACAACCTGGCGGCGGTGAAGGGATGGGACTTGCCGGAACCATCCTTGCCGTAGCGGCGGGAAGCCTGCTTGGCAATATGGTAGCAAACTCTCTTATGAACAATGCCAACTTCCGCCAGCGTGCCTCTACGGTAAACCGTAGTGCCTACTCACGCAGCGCTTCAAGAAGCGGTATGAGCAAGCGCAGCAGCTCCACTCGCAGAAGCTTCTTTGGCGGTAGTTCACGCAGTTCTTCGTATGGGCGCAGCTCCTTTGGGGGATAACGGATGGTCTCTTTAAAGAAGATAGAGCCGCTGAGTGACGCTGCTTTGGAAGAGGTCGGCTTCACTTGGCATACGGACGAAGACGGCAGCAAATACGTCAGTGATGAGCTGGTCGTTCTCTCTCACGAGGAGGCAGAAGAGTACTACAAAGCTGCCAACGAACTCTACGATATGTATGTCGAAGCGGCGGAGTATGTCATCAAGAACGATCTCTTTTTCGAGCTTGGCATCCCCTTCAACCTTGTCGAGATGATCAAAAAGAGCTGGGAGAACGATGTGCACTGGCATATCTACGGCCGGTTCGATTTTTCCGGCGGGTTGGACGGCAAACCTATCAAGCTGCTGGAGTTCAATGCCGACACTCCCACAGCCCTCTTTGAGACAGCCATACTCCAGTGGGCACTGCTCAAACACAACAACCTCGATGAGGCCGCTCAGTTTAACAATGTCTATGAAGCCATCACAAACAACTTCAAGCGCCTCATCACCCTCTTTGACGATCCTAACAAATTCGAAGAGTTTTATGAGGGATGGAAGATCCTCTTTAGCAGCATCGAGGGTAACGACGAAGAGGAGGCCACGACAAGACGTCTGCAGCAGATGGCCAGCGATGCAGGGTTTGCGACGGAGTTTGAGTTTCTTCAAAACGTCAAGTTCGATGATGAAGGGATCTACGACATCAACGAAAACAAGTTCGAGTACTGGTTCAAGCTCTATCCGTGGGAAGACATCGCCATCGACGAGCCGGAACTCGCTACCACACTTACCAACATCATCAAAAACCAGGAAGCCATCATTCTCAACCCTGCCTACACGCTGCTCTTTCAATCAAAAGGGATGCTCAAAATCCTCTATGATCTCTTCCCGGACTCCCCGTACCTGCTTCGCTCCTCTTTCGAGCCGTTAGAAGGCATCAAACAGGTCGAAAAACCCCTCTTTGGACGAGAAGGAGCAAATATCAAAATCATTGACGAAAACGGGAGTGTTATCAAAGAAACGCCGGGAGCTTACGATAACTTCAACAAAGTTTATCAGGAGTACGCAGAGCTTCCAAAAGACGAGAGAGGCAACAGCTATCAAGCCGGTATCTTCTTTGCGTATGAAGCCTGTGGCGCGGGATTTAGACGTGGTAGAGAGATACTTGACAATATGAGTAAATTTGTGGGGCATCTTTTAGCATAACAAGGTGTCTTACTCTTCTTCACACTCCTCTTTTTGAAAAACCAATTTTAAAAATGATTTGGAAGCTACAAAATCAAAAAGATTTTTTTTGTAGCTTACCTGCACTGTCCCTTCTTTATACTCTTTGCTGCAACACAAATCGAGTTCTATTCTTTCAACAAGACTTTTTGCTTCGTCCATAATCACCGTAGTCCCTAAGGATTCCAAAACTTTTTGCTGTGCAAGCAGATAGGCATCATATCGTATAAAAAGTGCCGATGCAGCTTTCTCATTCATAGAAAAAAATGAAAGTACATAACTTGAAGCCGTATCATTATCCGTAACGAAATCCTGTGTAGTGATTTCTGTTTCATCCATTTCAAAATGCATGACTTTTTCAAAAATATCTTTTTTCAGTGATAACGAGAAAAGAAATCCAAAGAATTGTCCTTTATATAAGCAGATAAAGAATCTATTGGAAGGATGCATCGCCCATCTTTTCATTTTCTCTTGCCCGATCTTTTCAAATCTGTTGTGAAATCCACGATCCAACTCAGCATGAATATCTATAACCGACTCTGCATCACTATATTCACGAAGCTCATATATTTCAAAATTATCAAATGTCATCATGCTTGATGGAAAATTCAAAACAAGCTTTTTATTTTTTAAAAACAAATCTGCCAATCTGTTTTTACATATCTTTTTCTCTATCTCATTTTCATCTGAAGGCGTACAGGGAAAAGGAGTATGAAAAAGAGCCTGAAAAAATTTTACAAGAGAAATCTGCTTACTAATATTAGGTTGCGTCACACCTCTTTCCCATCTGCTCAATGTCGTGGTATCCAGATTTGAAAAATTCTCAAGGTCGAACTGGTATAACTCTAAAACGAGTTCCTCCTGTGTCATAGAGCTTGATTCTCGACACTCTCTTAAAAAATCTCTAAAACGCACAAACAACCTTTTGTAAAAATCATTAGGCATTTTTTCACTGCTATTTGCAACAAAAATGCCCTTCCACAATACTCAAAAAATCTTTATACTTATTATAACATCAAAAGAAGGAGCAAAACATGTCTCACCAAGCTCTTATACTTCTCATCATAGGTGGAGTCATTCTTTTTTTCATTTCACTCATAAGCAGTGTGGAACAAAAAAAGAAACAAAGAAAAGCTCGCCATTTCTCAGATAAAAGCCCAAAACCTGCAAATATTCACAAAAAAGAGAGAAAAGTTCACTCGCCTCGTAATTACGACAGTTATATAGAAACACTCCCTACTGTCAAAGTTGGTCAAATAATCGATGGAGACACCGTAGATGTTCACTACAATGCAACAAAAACAAGAATCAGGCTCAGTGCTATCGACTGTCCGGAAGATGGACAGGAGTGGGGTGATATGGCCACTTACGGTCTTATCAAACTCATTGGCGGGAAAAAGCATGTCAAACTACAGACTCATGGAGTTGACAAATACGGAAGAACCGTTGGAACCTTTTATGTCTATGTGCCCGAAAAAAAGGAGTGGATGAATGTCAATGAGAGAATGGTCACACTAGGACATGCATGGGTCATGCGAGCTTACTATAAGCATCTTCCCATACAGCAGCAAAAGCGACTTGATAAGCTGGAGTTATGGGCAAAAACAAAAAAGATCGGACTGTGGAAGCAGCCAAATCCTCTACCGCCCTGGCTGTGGAGACAGTCCAAGTCCAACTCGCAAGAGTGCAGTTTAGCTAATCTTTCATCCCATACTTCAGCTTTTTAAGAGCCGCCTCTTCATCATCTTGGCGCATCAACGACTCGCCGACTAAGAAAGCGTCAACCCCCGCTTTGGAGAGGTCTTCGAGCTGACCGTGTTCATAGATGCCGCTCTCGGCAACGATGATCTTGCCGTTAGGGATCAGCGGAATGAGTTTGTAGCACAGCTCCATATCCATCTCAAATGTTTGGAGATTTCTATGGTTGATACCGATGATATCCGCGCCGGCATAGATAGCTTTGATAAGATCAGCTTTGTCATGTACTTCGACAAGCGCTTCCATACCGAGATGGCGCGTGTAGTTTAACAGCTCTTTAAGCTCCTTTTTCGAAAGTGCCGCAGCGATCAGCAAGACAAAATCCGCTCCATACACAAGCGCTTCGACAAGCTGATACTTTGAAATGATGAAGTCCTTGCGCAGTAGTGGGATGCCAACATAACGACGGATACCGGCAAGATACTCCAAATCTCCTTGAAAGAAGTGCGGTTCGGTCAACACAGAGATAGCGCTCGCACCGCCTCGCTCATACGCCTGTGCGATGGCAAGCGGATCGAAATCTTCGCGTATGACGCCTTTGGAGGGGCTTGCCTTTTTCACTTCGGCTATGATGCGGTAGGGATCTTCGGGTGTGGCTTTTAGATGCGGGATCACATCTCTTGGTGCCCTCGCATTAAAGGCAAGAGAGCGTCCAAGCCAGTCGATGCTGTACTCTTTCTCTCTTTTTTCGAGATCCTCTTTGGTTTTTTTAATAATATCGTCAAGTATCATTTGGCTCCTTTTTTCTGTTTTTTCAGGCATTGCTGCACTTTTTTGTAGTGTTTGAGCACTTCCCGGTCGTCACCTCCTTCGAGCTTCCGAACTTTGTCAAATATCTTTTTGGCTTTGAAACATTGACCGAGTTTATAATATCCCCACCCCAAAGAATCGAGATAGTAGGCGGAATCGGGACGCTCCTTGAGTGCTCTTTGCACGTATTCCATTCCTTTTTTGACATCGATCTCATGATCGATAAGCAGATACCCGAGATAATTCAGATAAAGTGGTGTCGGCTTTTTTGCGACAACTTCTTCAAGTTCCTGTGCCACTCTTTTAAGCAGCTTTACGCTTGGGTGTTCACTGCTCTCGTATTCATAGATGGCTGCTTGACCGAGATAGTCGATGTTTCCAGTCTGTTTGTAGAGTTTAAAAGCGAGCCGTGAGGCCTTTTTGAACTCGTTTGCATTGACATAGAGCTGTAAAAGGATATCATTTTCTATTTTGTGTTTCTCAAGAAATTTTGCCAATGCGATGTAATCTTTTTTATAGATATAAAGCTGAATTATTTTAGCTAAAATCCCATCGCTTTTTTTAAGCTTGTAGTAACGCTTGTACACAGAGAGCATTCCGTCCACATCGCCAAGCTTACTGTAAAAAGAGAGCAGTCTGTTACAGATGCGCTCGCTGCATCCAAACATACGTGAATGTGTCTCCAACTGCGCGATCGCATCTTTTGGACGCTGGAGATTCATAAAAAGGATGATAGAGATACGATCGAGAATCTTTTCGTCATAATTTTTGCTGTATGCACCTTCGAGATACTTCACTGCCATGTCGTACTTCTTGAGCTTGACATAGATGTCTGAAAGCAGTAGATAGTCTTCGCTTTTTTTCGTCAGTTCAACAAGACGCAAGGCATCGGTTTTAGCCTCGGCGTATCGTTTTTGATGCACCAGAGCAAGCACCTTGTAACGAAAGATCTTAGGATCAATCCTTTTTGCCTCTGCAAGCAATTGCGTCGTTTTTTTGACTACCGCATCGAATTGACGTGCGGCAAGCATACTTTGGAGTTCATGATAGAGATACTCTTTTTTGTGAGCTTTGTTGTAGAGCTTGGCATAAAACTTCGCCGCTATATCGTACCTGCCGACCTCTTCTGCCCGAAGTGCGTAGATGATGTAGAGATCTTCACCCTCGAAAACCTTTTCGTTGGGTGCCGGCGGTTTGGGCGCGGAGCAAGCGGCAAAGAGAATCATCATAATAAAAAGAAGTGTAGTTCTAAACATCGACAATCCCCGGACACTCCCGCTTGAGCTCTTCAACGCGTGTTTTGTAATAGTCCCAAAAAGGAAAAGTACGACACTGGATAGGGCGTGCGCCATACACCGTACATCCATCCTGCGCGGCATCATAAAAGATACACTCGTAATTCCCCTCATTTTCACGCTCTTTGATGGAATATCTGTAGCCGCTTTTATAAAGATAGTCGCGTTTGAGCTCTTCGACATCTATCTTCAAAAAATCGGCCAGCCGCTCCATCTCCGCTTTTCCTACATAAATGTACCCGCTCTCACCCGTGCAGCATTTCCCGCCACACGTAGCACAGGCACTTGGCGTAAAGCTGTAGGGAAATCCCTCTTTTGTCACTATATCTTGCATTTTATACTGTTCGTTCCCGCTTTGGTATAGATATCTTTGGCTTCTTCACTGAACTCCTCGCCCTCAAAAGCAAACAGCGGTGGGAGTACTTGCATCATCGACCGACTGTTGCTTCTGGCATGTAGGAGAACAAGTGAAGCTTTTCTCTCTCGCTTTGGATGCACAAACCTCGCTTCGACCACCCGCATCTTCGCTCTCTCAAGTTCCGCACACACAAGCGCGAACTGTGAAGCGTCATAACAGAAAACGAAGTGTCCGCCTGGCTTGAGCAGCCGATGCACCTTGGCAAAAAAGCGCTCCATCGGAAGATTGATATTATATCGCGCATTAAACAACATTTCGTTAGCGCTCTTTTGTACGCCGTCATGATAAAAGGGCGGGTTGGAGACGATATAGTCATACTTCCTACTTGTATCCATCTCCAAAAAGTCTTGATGATAGATCATATAATCTATGCCGTTTTTCTGTGCGTTTTTTTTGGCATAAGCGACGAATTCGGCCTGCTTTTCGACCGCTTCGAGACGAACTTTTGGAAAGTCTCTGGCTACAAGCAGCCCCACGATCCCGCATCCCGCTCCCACATCGAGCATATCGCCTTTGGGATTGAGTCGAGCGATAAAATTATACAAAAAAAGCGAATCACTGTTGTAACAGTATCCCGATTCCGGCTGATAAAGCGTCAAAAGCAACCTTTTTGCTATAATTACGGAATTATATCCAAAGGGTGTTAAATGATAATTATTCCAGCACGCCTTGCTTCGAGCAGATTTCCAAAAAAGGTGCTTGCAGACATAGGCGGTCTTCCAATGGTTGTAAGAACGGCACAGGCGGTATCGAGTATAGACCGTGTCGTGGTTGCTGCAGATGATGAGGAGATCATCGATGTATGCAAAGCGCACGGTGTCGATGCCATGCTCACCTCCACAACCCATAAAAGCGGAACCGATCGCATCAACGAATGTGCAAACATTCTTGGACTGGATGATAACGAACTTATCGTCAATGTCCAAGCCGATGAACCATTCATCGAAAAAGATGTCGTCATCAAACTTTTCAAACGCCTCCAAAAGCTCCAGGAACAAAAGAGCAACTTCATTATGGCAAGCTGCTACAACGCCATCAACGAGGATGCCGCACAGGACCCAAACCTTGTCAAAGTAGTCCTCGATGATGCCAGCAACGCCATCTACTTCTCCCGCTCTCTCATCCCCTACAACCGTGGAGGCGGTGCAACCTACTTCGGACATATCGGTATATACGGATTCGATAAAAAGAGCCTTAACGAGTTCTGCAACCTCCCCGATGCCCCTATAGAAGATATAGAGAAACTCGAACAGCTTCGAGCTATTTATCATGATAAAAAGATCTCGATGGTCAAAGTCGCTTCGACGGGATTTGGGATCGATACGAGAGAGGATCTCGAACGTGCAGTGGAGATTTTTTTGTAAATGCGGGTTTTAGTGATTCGTTGCGGTGCACTGGGTGATCTTGTCTATGCCACAAGTGTCATAGATGCTCTTTGCAATGAATATGGAGAAGATACCGTTATAGACTTTGTCACAACACCTGGAACGGGTAGTATTTTTGCTAAAGACGATAGAGTGCAAAACGTTTTTACACTAAAACACAGAAAAATTCCAGTGCTTTTAAGCAAAGAGAAACAGCGAATCATACGTGCTTCAAAAGAAAATCCATATGATATTTTGATAAACTTTGAATTTGGGAAACAATTTCAAAGTCTCATCAAGCAGATAGATGCAGTAAAAAAAGTAGGAGCGAATATCGATGTCTCCGAAATTCCAAACGACATAAGACATGCTGCCGATGCGATCAAATACTGCTATAAAAACATTGTAAGTCCAAAGAACTATGCAATTTCTTATCCTCGTCTTGTAGGAACGGAGAAACAGAGCGTTAAAGATAAATACAACCTGCCACAAAAATACATCGTTATAAGTCCCAGCAATTCACATCAGGGACGCAAACGGATCAACTACCGTGCATGGGAAAATGAAAAATGGAAAGAGCTTACCAATAGACTTGCAAAAAAAATTCCTATTGTCATGATAGGGGCACCACATGAAGAGCACTTTTTCTCTGATCTCAAACCCTACCCGCCGAACGTTCTCGATCTTGTCGGTAAAACACCTCTAAGCGATCTTATCGGCATCATCGATGCAGCGCGCGCTTTAGTCTCAACCGACACGGGAACGGCGCATATAGCTTCAGCGGTCAATACAGAGACATTTACACTCATAGGCCCTACGCCGGCAGATGTAACCGGTCCATACAAAACACCAAACAACAAAGTCAACATCATTTCAGCAAATCTCCCATGTAGCCCTTGTTACAAAACGGAAGTGATGAAAAAGTGCAAAGACAATATCTGCATGAAGGAGATATCGGTAGATATGGTTTACGACAGAATAATCACAGAGCTTGTAGATGTTCTTTGATCTCTTCAGCGATTTTATCAGGTGATTTTTCCTGCATGACCAAAGAGAGATCACTCTCTTTGAGTGTTCCATAGAGTGTAGGTGCAGTCGTTTTAAAAAGTGCGATAGTCGGCACTCCACTAGCACTTGCAAGGTGCATCGGTCCTGTATCTCCACATATAAAAGCATCAAGACTTGCCATAAATGCGGCAAGTTTTCGTAGATCTTTTTGAGCATATTCGTACATATCCTCACGCAATCTTGTCGGTACGTCCGGTGAGAGGATGTCAACAAAGAGAAGTTCCTCGTCACTTTGTTTTTGCAGCTCTTCTGTCAACTCCATCCAAAAAGTATCCGGCAGTTTTTTGTCATATCGTGCATTTCTAAAGATGCCTACAACCTTTTTCTTTTGATTGTCGATCAGATTGGCAAGTTCTGCTCTCCCCCATTTTAATTCATCCTCACTCAAAGCGATAGAGAGCTTGAGAGTGTAATCAGGCTGGATATTGCATATCTTCAAAAGCTCCAGTGGTTTAAGTGCCTCATGGTTGATTTGGGTATCTTCTCGTTTGACACATCGATTGACCGGAGTGAAGCTGTCGTCGTTGCAAAAGGCAACTTTATACTTCGCTCTTGCAAGTAAAGTGGCTATGCGATCGCTCGTTGAG
>JALUFE010000006.1:17472-20320 GCA_027052175.1 Helicobacteraceae bacterium
ACCGTTGATGTTAAAGACGATGTCATACTCTTTGCTTCGAAGTTTGCAGACATAACGCAGAGCTTCCAATGGCTTTTTTAACAGCACTCTTGGAAAATCATAAATATTTTCTACATTTTCAAAACCATGAAAAAGTACTTTGGTAAAGGGTGCTCCCACCATCACGTCGATTTTTGCATCCGGAAACTCTCTTTGTAACTGCTGGATCATCGGGGTAGTAAAGAGCATATTGCCTATGCGATAATTGATACGAACGACAAAGATTCGCTTGATTTCACGTGTGTCGATAGTCTCCAACGAAGGTTTGGGAGAGAAAAAACGCAATATCCTGTCAAAAAAGTTCTTGACAGCGCGTCTGAGTTTGATATGAAAAGGGACTGCCGACATCTCTACTCCTTGATCGACTTTTTATAAAGTTCCTGATAATAGCTCGAACGCTGCAACAACTCCTTATGGGTTCCGCTATCGACGATCTTTCCTTTTTGAAGTACATAAATCGCATCATACTCCTCTACAGTTGTGAGTCTGTGCGCTATGGCGATCACGATCTTCTCTTTGGCAAAATGCTCTATGGAGTCGAGTATCTTCGCTTCACTCTCGTTATCAAGCGCACTGGTCGCTTCATCGAGGATAAGTACGGAGCTGTTTTTGTAAAAGGCTCGCGCAAGCGCTATGCGCTGCTTCTGTCCCCCTGAGAGATTCGTTCCGTTTTCCTGCAAAGGCGTGTAGATCCCCTCTTCCATCTTTGCAACAAACTCCCATGCGTGTGCCGCCCTCAGCGCTTCGATCACTTTTGCTTCGTCGAACTCCATCCCGTAGGCGACATTGTAGGCGATCGTATCTTGAAATATATAAACCCGCTGCGAGATTACGGAGACCTCTTTGCGCAGTGAAGAGAGCTTATACTCTTTGACATCTATACCATTGTACAGCACTTTTCCCGACGTCACATCATAAAGCCGCACAAGCAGATTGACAATACTGCTCTTCCCGCCGCCGCTCTCACCGACAAAGGCGATTTTCTTCGGTCTGAAAATTGTAAACGAAATATCTTTAAGAGCCTGTGTCTCACCATAAAAAAGAGTGACATCCTCAAACTCTATCTTCTCCACTCTCTCAAGCTCTTTGACCCCGTCATGGATAGTTGCCGGTGTATCCAGTACTTCAAAAACTCTCTGACTTGCAGCCAAAGCATCCTGCATCTTCGCATAGATGATCCCAAGACCCCGTGCCGGCTGAAAGACAAGCCCGATCGCGGTCAAAAAGGCCATAAACTGCCCAACACTCATTTTGTTTGCATAAACATCCTGCGCACCGAGAAAGATCACAATCGCGATAGAAACAGCCCCAATGATCTCAAGGATCGGCGAAGCCAGCTCACCAAAATAGACACTCTTCATCGTCACCTTGAAAAACTCCCAGTTCTCTTTGGCAAACCGTTTCACTTCAAAAGGTTCGCTCGCACTTGTCTTGACAAGCTCAATGTTGTTAAATATCTCTCCAAGACGAGCAAGCAGATCAGCATTTTTCTCCTGCGCTCCAAAAGAGATTTTTCGGAGTTTGCGTGCCAGATAAGCTATGGGTAGGATAACGACCGGTAAAACGATCAACGAGTAAAAGGCAAGCATCGCATTGAGATAAACGACATACCCAATAAGCGCCACAACAGTCAAACTCTCACGAATGAACTCCGGGAGCATCAACGAAACAAAATACTGAATCCGCCCTATATCGTTCATAACCCGAGAGATCATCTCACCGCTTCGAGCAGAGTTGATGTACTCCATATCCAGACGCAGCATCTTTGCAACGACAAGCGAGCGGAACTGTGTCACTATCTGCTGCCCTATGAAGCTCGTAAAAACAGACTGAATATACCGCCCCACCCCTTTGAGTACAAAAATGCCAAGCATCAAAAGCGGAACGATCACCAGCATCTCTTTTTGCTTTGCGATAAAGAGCCTATCCATCATCGGTTGCATTATCTGTGCCATCGCAACGTTCGCGGCGATTGTCATGACAATCCCGATAAAAACGAAGAAAAAATAGAGCTTATAGTTTTTCAAATAAGGAAGATAGCGTTTGAGTACGGATAGCAAGTCGGCTTCTCTTTGTTTTTTGCAATTATACCTTTTTTAATCTTATTTTTAGTAAAATAGCACACTTCAATAAAATGGACTCAAATGCAAAAGAAAGTCTTGGTAACCGGCGGTGCGGGCTTTGTCGGAAGTCACCTGTGTGAACGTTTGCAACAAAAAGGCTATGATGTTTACAGCCTTGACAACTATTTCACCGGAAGCGAACAAAATCATAGAGATGGTGTCACCTACATCAAAGGTGAAACAAAAGATATAAAAAAACTTGTCGATTTCACACCGGATATGATCTACCATCTTGGAGAGTACTCCAGAGTCGAGCAGTCTTTTGACGACATTGAACTTGTCTACAGACTCAACAAGATAGGGACTTTTGAAGTGCTTGAATTTGCCCGCAAAGCCGAATGTAAAATTCTCTATGCAGGCAGCAGCACGAAATTCGGTGATGGAGGGGTTGGAAGAGATGCCAGCCCTTATGCATGGACCAAAGCCACCAACACCGAACTTGTCAAAAATTACCAGAGATGGTTCAACGTCCCCCACGCCATCACTTACTTTTACAATGTCTATGGTCCAAGAGAGATAGCAACAGGCAGATACGCCACTCTCATCGCTCTCTTTACCGAAAAGATGAAAAAGGGTGAGCCACTCACGGTAGTAAGTCCCGGAACACAAAAAAGAAACTTCACCTATATCGATGCTATCATCGACGCTCTTGTCAAAGTCAGAGAGGCAGGGTATGGAGACGAATT
>JALUFE010000007.1 GCA_027052175.1 Helicobacteraceae bacterium
TACCAGATTTACTTAATATTAACCTCCAAAAGGATAAAATCTCCTTTAAAAAATCGTTAGGATTTCGATGAAAATAGTTTTTCTCTTTCTTTTTGCACTTTTGCCGCTTGAACTCTTCGCTTATAAAATAGATTCCATCGAGTATGTCGGACTTGTGCATATCTCCAAAGGGGTGGCATTACGGATGCTGCCTTTTGAAAAGGGAGACGATGTTTCAGACGAAGTGATCGACAAAGCACTGAAAAAATACTACGGACAGGGATATTTCAACGATATCTGGGTCGATTACGACAACGGTAAACTGACTTTCCACTTCAAAGAGAAGCCGATCATTGCAAAAGTGGAGTTGCAAGGATGGAAAGAGAATGATGATGACGTGTTGAAGAACGTTGTCCAGATAAAAAAAGGCGAGCTTTTCGACATGACCAAGCTTGAAGCGGCCAAAAAGCGCATCATTGAGGCGATCTCTCAAGAAGGCAAGATAGACAGCGTTGTCGAGATCAAAACAAAAAAGCTTGAAAGCGGCGGTATCAAAGTGACGTTTGTCGTCAATGAAGGGGAAGAGATCATCATAGACAAGCTTCGCTACAGCGGTGTCAAAAAGCTCGACAGTGAAGATTTTGACGAAGTGATCGCCAATAAAGAGCATGAGTTCATGGGATGGTTCTGGGGAAGAAACGACGGGAAAATGCATCTGCAGGATCTTCAGTACGATCCTCTGCGCATCCGTGACTTTTATATGCAGCACGGTTTTTTGGATGCGAAAGTGGATGAACCTTTTGTACGTGTCAATTTCGACAGCTATCTTGCCCAGATGAGTTATCAGATCTCGGAGGGCGAACCCTATACGATCGAGAAGATTACGATAGAAGAGACAAAAGAGGTGATAGATCCGAAAGAGCTGCAAAAAGATCTCAAGCTGAAAAAAGGCGATATATTCAATATAAAATATTTCCGAAAAGACATGGAGCGCATCAAAACAAAAGTAGCGGATCTTTCCTATGCTTACGTACAGGTAATTCCTGATATGAAAAAAAACAAAGAGAAGCATACGGTTGAAATTCTTTTCCGTGTCATTCCAGGTAACAGAGTGCGTATCCATGACGTTATTATTTCCGGAAACACGAGAACGCTTGACAGGGTGATAAGAAGAGAACTCTATCTTGGCCCCGGTGATATGTACTCTTTGACGGATTTGAAAGATTCAAGAAACGCACTGGGGCGGCTTGGATACTTTGACGGGACCACGATTGAAGAAAAACGAGTTGATGACAAAAGTATGGATCTCATCGTCAAAGTCAAAGAAGCACCGACTGGAAATATCCAAATCGGCGGTGGATACGGAAGTTACGGCGGTCTGCTTTTGAGTGTGGCCGTTAACGACAGAAACGTGTGGGGGAGCGGTATCAATGTCGGTATCAAAGCCGAAAAATCTCAAACGACGAAAAATGCATCGTTTAGTATATCCAATCCGCGTCTGAACGACAGTGATTTCAGCGGCAATTTCTCGATCTACAGTTCGAAATATGATTACAATGATTATGCCGTCAAATCCGACGGTGCCACGATAGGGACCGGGCATAGGTTTTCACGATTTATCAGCGGATATTTGAGCTATACGTACTCTGCGAACAAATACGATATTTTCAATCCTGAAAATCTTTCAACATACTATACGACGTTTTTTGAAAGTTATTCAAAAAGTTCGATAACGACGACAGTCAGTTTCGACAATACGGACGACTATTATCTTCCAAGAAGCGGTTTTCTGCTTTCTCAGAGTTTTGAAAAATCCGGACTCGGCGCCGATGCCGACTTTTTCAAGTCGCGGACGCGTTTTTCCGCATATAAAGGGTTGGAAGACTATGTGGGATTCGATGCGATTTTCCGCTATAAAGCGCGCTTCTATTTCGCGGAAGATACAGGTTACCTACCGATTGCCGAACGGTTTTACATGGGAGGCATCGGCAGTGTTCGCGGATATGAGTCCTACTCTCTCTCACCTGCAGTCAAAGAGACCGATGCCAACGGCTATGTAACCTTCAGAAGAGTAGGGGGGAGACAGACTTTCTCCAACTCTGCGGAGATAAGCTTTCCGCTTGTCCCAAAAGCGAAGATGCGTTTAGTGACTTATCTCGACTGGGGATTTATCGGTCAGGATAAATTGAATGAAATCTCAAGAGGTGGTTACGGAGCGGGTGTGGAGTGGTTCAGCCCGGTTGGACCTATCCAGCTTATGTTTTCAAGAGCTATCAATCCACAGACGGAAAATAGCGACACCTTGCCTGCCGACAGAACGGCAGTCTTTGAATTTACGATGGGACAACGCTTCTAAAAAAGGTGCGGTTTACAGGAAAACGACATCGAATTCTTCGATGAATTTGAGTTTTTCCACAGCTTCCTGACTGACGCGCAGACACTTGCCCTTTTCTTTGATAATATAAAGGGCACCATTTTGAAATCGCATTGTGAAGTCGATCCTGCACGGTCTGTGAGTCAGTAGTGCGATCGCGATCGAGACAATGAAACTCAACTTGTCCAGCGTCTCTTTTGGAGGAAGAAGCTTTTTGTATTTATCGTAATGCTCTTTTGAGGGGAGTTTACGTTTGGCGTAGCGTGTAAGAGTGGCGATGAGCATCGTATCGAAATGGGTGAAGCCGTATTCGAGTGTGGCCTGAACGATATAGTAGCTGTGCTTGTTCTTGGAGTAGTAGTGAATGGTGCTGCCCACCGGATAGAGTTTGGCTGCAAGACCCGTATGAAAACGGTATTCCGATTCTATTTTCAAATCTTCATAGACAAGGTCAAATATCTCTTTGGCGAGTTTCCCAAGCAGAGCAGCGTGTTTTTTCTCTTTGATATAAGCATCGAGCAGATAGCGGACGGATGGATTGAAATTTTCAGGAAAGCGAAGATTTGAATTTCTGAGTATGTCACTGAGATATACTCCTTCGCGCACCCCGACACCACTTGTAATCAATCTGTTTATAGAGAGTTTTTTTATGATACGCGAGAGTATGAGAGCCCCCGGGGCGATGACATCGAGACGCTCCTCTTTGATGGAGAGCTTTTTCAGCTCTTTTGGTGATTTGGCCTCCAGGATGTTTGCAAGCAGCTTTTTGAAGTTTTTGAAGTTGGGTTCATAGGCATGGAGTTTTTCCAGCGGATAGTTTTCCATCTCCATCAGTGCCGAACTGAGTGCACGAAAACTTCCGCCTATCCCTATAACGGTATCGACTGTTTCATGGGTGCGGAGCTTTTCCAGCGCTTTGTCTACATAACGTTTCGCTCCCTCTATATCCCCTTTATCGAAAAAGAGCTCCTTGATGCGTACGGCACCCAAATCGAGCGAGATGGGACTGGAGACGTTTTTACCGCTTATAAGTGCAAACTCCGTCGAACCTCCACCTATATCTACCGTAATGGCGTTGTGCTGCGGTGGAAGGAGGTTGGCGGCTGCTATGCCGCCGTAGAGAGCCTCTTTTGTTCCGTCTATGACTTTGATCTGAAGACCCAGTCCGTCACGAACTCTTTTAAGAAATATGTTTTTGTTTGGTGCATCTCGCAAAGCGGAGGTTGCGACGCAGAGAATCTTGCGTGCTTTGTAGGAGGAGGCAATGGAGAGAAAGTTACAAAGCGCTTCGTACGCGCGCTGCATTGGCTCCTCTTGGAGGTTGCCGTCGTTTTTGTAGGCGTTTTCGCTGATACGAACTTTGGATTTCGTTTCATTGAGCATATGAAAAGCGAACCGGCTTGTCTTTTCATACACTACCATTCGTGCGGAGTTAGACCCAATGTCTATGACCGCGGTGACTTTTGCCACAACTACTCTTCTTCTTGAAGTGATTTGTACTTGAACTGAAGTTCGGCTATCGTCTCTACATTGTCTTTGTCAAGGACGATACAGTCGACAGGGCAGACGGAGATACATGCAGGTTCGTCGTAGACACCCACGCATTCGGTACATCTGTCTGGATCGATAAAATAGATAGGATCTCCCTCTTCGATCGCGTTCGTGGGGCATTCTTCTCGACAAGCGTCACATGCTATACATTCATCGTTTATCATAAGTGCCATTGATTTATTCCTTTATCATTAAAAATTATCATTGGCACGATTTATAGCAAATAAATCCTTTATTATTTTTTAATTTTTCGCTTTTTTCTGGGTAAGGTACAAGATAGGTCGGATTTGAGTTGTAAAGTAGCAACCGTTCCCTCTATCCCGTCGTTTCTGTTTCTGATGTCTATTTTCGCTCCAAGAGCGTCGGCGGCACTCTTTGCGAGAAAGAGCCCCAGCCCTACACCGCTTTTGTCTCCGCTTCGTTTGAATGGAGCGAAAAAATCTTCACTCTCATCGATTCCACATCCCTCGTCTATAACCTGTATGCAAAGACCATAATCGTCCGGATAACTGATAAGAGATACCTTTTTCCCTTTTGGAGTGAATTTGAGTGCATTTTGTAGAAAATTCTGTATGATCTGATTCAGCAGTCCCACTTGCAATATGGCGAGAAAAGAGTCCGGCTGAAAATCCATCTGCAACTCCTTGTCCTCGTTTTTGGCCAGAAGTTGAAAGTCATTTGCCTTGTTTTTAAGAAACTCGATGACATCGATCTGCTGCGGTTTGTCCAACTGTGCACCCTCTTGCCGACCCATATTGAGGATATTGCTGACGATGACATTCATTTCATCGACTGTTTTATTGGTTGTCTCTATAGCCTCTATGTACTCCTCCGGCGTTCTTTTTTTGATCAGTGTGACCTGGTTTTTGAGTTTGATGACGGCAAGTGGGGTTTTGAGTTCGTGAGCCGTGCCTATAAAGAGCTCTTTTTGGTACTTGACGAAGTTTTGGATACGCCCCAATAGATGGTTGATCGTTTCACCAAGTGGTCGAAATTCGCTGGGAAGCTCTTCGATGCGAATCTCTTTCATCAGATGCTCGTTCATATTTGCAAGCTTTTTCGTCATCGTTTCGATCGGGCTCACAAGCATCTTTGAAAGGGTGACGGCATAGAGCAGTACGAGTCCGAATCCTGCGATATTGATGATGAAAATATAGTGAAGTATTTTGTCAAGTACCCGTTTTGTTTTCGTGACATCTTTGGTGATTTTGAAGTAGAGCAGTTTTTGTGGTTTGTAGGGATAAATGAGAGTGAGATAGGAGTGAAACTTGTGCGTGTTTTGATATACTTCATACTCCTTTTGCATTTTATGCAGTTTGATGATATCGATACTTAGTCCCAGTGTATCTTGCATCGATGCATTTTCTATAAGCGCTTTGTTGTTCATGATATTGTCTGCATAGTGGATAAGCTCTTCAACTTTTTCGTTGTAGATGGACTTTTCGATATAAAAATAGAGAATGGATGAGAAGATGATTATCAAAGAGGCGGATGCAAAAATAAGTTGGATGAGAAATCGGTTACGAATACTTTGAATCGAGAACATCGTTGACCTTGATTTGATTTTATATTATTTTAGCGAAAAACAGGAGAGAAAACGCCTAAAAAGGCGTTCCTTTGGAAAGATTAGTTGATCTCTTTTGGGAAGCAGAATCTATATCCGCGTCTGCGAACAGTTTCGATAGTCGTAATGCCAAGCGGCTTATCCATCTTTTGGCGGATCTGATTGATGGCAACTTCGATCACATTTGGAGTGACAAGTTCCGGTTCTTCCCAGATAGCGTCAAGCAACTGCTCTTTGGAGACGATCTGGTCTCTGTGGCGTGCAAGATGCGTGAGAACCTCAAAAGGTTTTCCTTTGAGTTCGATCTCGTTCTCTTTGTAGATGATTTTCTCCTCTTCAGGGTTGATAATAAGATCTTCGATCTCGATGATGTTGCTTCCGCCAAATCTTAATCTCGCTTCAAGACGTGCTACAAGTACGTCGAAGTCAAACGGTTTTCTGATGTAGTCGTCCGCACCCGCTTTGAGCGCTTCGATTTCGCTTTCATTGTCATCTCTTGCAGAGAGGACGACGACGACAGTTTTCGGTGTTTTGCTTTTGATATCACCGATAATGTCGACACTGTTACCATCTGGAAGCATCCAGTCCATCAAAACGAGGTCATAGTTTCTAATATCCAAATAGTATTCACCGTCTTTGAGTGTCTCGACGACATCGCTTTGATATCCATACTCCTTGAGGCCTTCTGCCAACATTTTGTTCAGTGTAACTTCATCTTCTATAAT
>JALUFE010000008.1 GCA_027052175.1 Helicobacteraceae bacterium
GGATATGTCCAAGCACCGTTACACGTGTCTCAAGATCAAAAGCATCTTCGATCCACTCTTTTGTTTCTTTGGTCTTTTCACACCCTTCGGCAACGACAGCAAGCAGATAGCGTCTACCGTTTGCAATCTCCTCTTGCAGTTTTTCTTGTGCACCTTCACGATCAAAATGCATCTCTGGGATCAGACATATCTCCGCTCCGCTCGTTATGGCTGAAACGGCAGCAAGATAGCCACACTCCCGCCCCATCGTCTCGACGACAAAAGCGCGGTTAAAGGAGCTTGCCGTATCTTTGATCTTGTCAAGCGCATCGCGGATGACATTGAGTGCGGTATCGACACCGAGGCAGTATTCGCTACCGTAGATGTCGTTGTCGATCGTTGTCGGGATGCCGACAAACCGAATATCGAACTCCTTGTGCAGCACGTCCAAAGCACGAAACGAACCATCCCCTCCAAGTACGATCAGCGCATCTATATCGTGTTTTTTGAGATTTTCGTATGCCTGTTTTCTATACTTGTGCTCAAAAAAGCGCTTCGATCTTGAAGAGCGGATTATTGTTCCTCCTAAATGCATTATACCTGCTACATTCTTATACGTAGCCTTTTTAATGCTGCCGTCTATCAATCCTTCCAAACCGTCATAGACCAGATATGGTGTATCTCCCTTTTCATAGACATAGTCAACAAATTTTTTTATCGCCGGATTCATCCCCGGTGCGTCGCCACCCGAACACATTATCGCTATCGACATTTTTTCTCCTATTTTATTTTATACACCACTGCATATAAAAGCGGTACGTAGATAAGATTGAGCACCGTCGCCCAGGCGATGCCAAATCCAAGTGAAATCGCCATCGGCTGAAGGATCATCGCCTGCCCCGAAGCAAAGAACATCAGCGTGAAAAGTCCCAACACGGTTGTAAGAGAGGTAAGCAGTATCGGTCTGAGTCTCGTTTTTGCCCGCTGCATCAACTCCTCCGAACTTTTAGCATACTTGATAAAGTCAACCATAATAAGCCCGTCATTGACTACGACCCCGGCAAGCCCTACGATGCCTATGAGTCCCGGCATCGAGAGATTGAGCCCCATAATCCAGTGCCCTACAAAGACACCAAGAAGCACCAAAGGAATGGTACTGACGACGATCAAAGATTTGACGATGGAATCAAAAAGCCATACCAGTGTGATAAAGATAAGAAAAACTGCTATGACCGCTGCCTGGATCATCTCTTTGATATTTTTTCGGTTCTCTTTTTCCTCTCCTTTAATGAAGACTTTATACCCCTCTTTTTTCAGCTCGTTCAAAAGTGGCTGGATCTTTTGCATTACTTCATACGAAGTGATTACCTTTTTATCTAAAGAGGCATAAGTGCTGCGGATACGCTCGCCGTTCTCTTTTTTGATCGTGACAAATCCGCGCTTGTAGATAAAGTCGGCGACATCGCTTAAAAGTACCTTTTGATTTGTACCCGGCACCTGTAAAGAGACTCGCTTGATAGAGTCTATCTGTTTATCCAACTCACTCTCTATGCGAATACGGATAAGCCCTTCATCGTTAAAAAGCTTGCCGAACTCCCCTTTAAGATAGTAGGGCTGAAGCTGCTGCTGCAAGATCTGTTCGTTAAATCCCAACCGTTCTCCGTACTCATTTGGCTTGAGTTTGAGTTCCTTTTCTCCAATGTCAGCATCATCGGCAATATTGTGCACTCCTTTGATGCTTGCAAGTTTCTTCTCTATCCTGTGAAGACCTTCTAGTATCGCTTCGTCGTTTTTGCCACTGAGACTGATCTCAACGTCATGCGCTACGATTCCCGTCCCCGGCACATCCACAACAAACTCTTCGAAAATCTTCTTGCCGTTTTTGTCTTTGAGCTCCTTCACACCTGCAAGCATTTTCTGCACCTCTTTGCCTATCTCTTTGGCACTGTGCTTGCGAACAAGCGCTTTCTTGTCATACTCCAGCGAAAGATAGGGGCTGATGTACTTGTCAAAAAAGTTCACCGGCGCTCTTTCATGCAGATCGATAAAGATATGAAACATATTCTCTCCAAGATCGACACGGTTTTTTGCATCCATTTTAAAGCCCACAACAGAAGTAACGGAGGAGACATCCTGTTTGTCAAGCTTCGCAAGCAGTATCTTCTCTATCTTCGTGACATATTTCTCGGTATCTTTAAGATCGTTGTTGATATCGACTTTACCGTAAACATAAACCTGTGTTGTGTCGAAATCCGGAAAAAGCTGAAATTTGGAGTGTTTGATCATATAAAACTCGGCAACGAGAATGCTCGTTACCAACACCATCAAAGAGAGATAACGCCGCCTAAAGAGCATATGCAGCAGTTTGTCATAACGTGCGTACATCCTTGCCCAAAAACGCTTGGTAAAGCTCCCCTCTTTGGACACTCTGAGAAAATCCTTCGCATGGAGCGGCAAAAAGTAAAAGGCTTCGAACAAAGATGAGAGCAGCAGCACTGTTATCATAATGGGAATGATACGAATAAACATCCCCATCTGACCCGTCATCAAAAGCATCGGCAAAAAAGCAAAGACGGTTGTAAGCGTTGCCGTAACGACTGCAGGGAACATTTCCATAGCGCCGACTATCACCGCCTCACGTCTCTGCATCCCTTCTTCAAGATGTCGGTAAATATTTTCTGCTACTACTATCGCCTCGTCGACAAGCATCCCCAGCGCTATGAGTGCACCAAGGAGTGAAAGCATATTGAGACTGTCGCCCATCAATTCCGTAGCGATAAGTCCTATCATAAAACTCACGGGAATACCCATAGCGACAACGATGGCAATTCCACGGTTGATGAAGATCAGCATCGCCGCGAAAACAAGAACAAGTCCGAAAATAATGTTCGAAAAAACGACATTGAGACGGTTCTTAACCCATACGGAGGTATCTGTATAGATATCGTAAATAATCTTTGGATTTTTTTTATGCTCCTCTTTGAGAAGTTTTCTGATCTTTTTGACCAGCTCGATGGCGTTGCCCTGCTTGCTTTTAGTGACGTTGATCGAGATGTTTCGCATCCCGTTGTAGTGAGAGAGTTCGCTTTCGTCGCTGAGCTTGAAACGTACATCGGCAATATCTCCAAGCCGCACGCGCTTTTTGCCGACACCGATGATGATATCTTGCGCCTCCTTGTCCGTTTTCGGACCGTTTATCGTAGAGATATAGAGATGATTTGCCTTTTGTTTAATGGTTCCTACAGGAAAAATGGAGCTTATGCCGCTTATAGCCTGTACCACCAGAGTAGGATTGAGACCGAGTGCTTCGATCTTCTCGAAATTTAGGGAAATATCAAGTTCCTCTTCTGCATCTCCACGTATCGTGATATCACTGAGATCTTTGAATTTTGCGAGTTTATCTTTGAACTCTTTTGCCTTCTCAAGCAGCACTTTTTTCGGCTCGTTTCCCGAAAGTGCGATCAGTACCAGCGGAAAAGAGTGCACCTTGATCTTTGCCGTCGGTTCGTTCATATCTGCAGGAAGATCCCGCTTGAGATTGGAGATGATGTCTTTGACATCCTGAAGTACGAGGATGTTGTCACTTCCCTCTTTGATATCGGCGGTTATGTTGAAAAAACCGTTTTTTATCAGTGTCGTGATATCTTCAAGTTCGCTAATGTTGCCAAGATCGCTCTCGATGGAGTCCACGACCATTTTATCGAGTACATCGGCGCTTGCACCAACATAGCTGCCTTTTATCGAGATCTTGTCCATATTCATCGGAGGAAATATCTCTTTTGGAATATTCGTATAGGCAAAAATGGAAAGTATAACGATAAAAACAAGAAAGATATGATTGAGCAACGGTTTGTCTATAGCAAACTCTAAAAATTTTCTAAGCATCTATTCCTCATCGAAAATGGTATCGGATATCTGATTTTTAAATCGTATGGCTTCGACAGAAGATTTTATCACACGGTTCTCCTCTTTGAGCAGATCGCGCTCGGCTCGAAGCTTGGCAATATGACGACTCTCATAGTAGATCTGCTGATGAATGTATATCTTGAAAAATGCAAGAGCGACGACAAAGGCCATGATGAGATAAGTAGAAAGCAGGTAGCGAAGATCCAACCTCTTTTTAGGTGCTATCACATCGTCGATCGCTTCTAAGAGTTCCTCTTTATCTTTCAATTTCAAACATCCTCAGTTTCGCACTTCTACTGCGCGGATTTTCAGAAAGTTCCTCTATATCCGCCGTCAACGGCTTTTTGGTCAACACCCGTCCTATTGCGTGATTGTTGCCACAGGTACAGCGAATGGCATCGTTTGGACAGATGCAGGACTTCGCCCACTTGTTAAATCGCTGCTTGACGATGCGGTCTTCAAGCGAATGAAAAGAAATGATTCCGACACGCATTTTATGAAGCTTCGAATTTTCGATCACATCAAGCAGTCTTTGCAGCTCTCCAAGCTCGTCGTTCACTTCGATGCGAATTGCCTGAAAAAGCAACGTGGATGGATGAATCTTTTTTCCTTTTGGCATCAAAGGTCGTACAGCCTCGCTTAACTCTTTTGCAGAAGTGAATGGACGATGTTGCACAATAAACGATGCCGTCTTTTTTGCATTCTTCAACTCTCCGTATTCGCGAAATATCCTTTCTAACTCACTCTGAGCATAGGTATTGACAACATCGGCAGCAGTCAAAGAGCGACTCTTGTCCATCCTCATGTCGAGATTGTCGCTCTCATAAGAGAATCCCCGCTCCTTTTCATCGAGCTGCAGCGAAGAGACACCGATATCGGCAAGAACGGCGCGAACCTCTATGCCTTCATCCAAAATCTCCTGCAACACTTCACTAAAGCGCCCTTTGCGTATTTCTACACGCTTACCGAACTTCGCAAGTCTTTTTGAAGAAAAGTCAATGGCGGTCTGGTCTTGATCGATGCCAATGAGTTTTATATTTTCGTTTTGCTCCAACAGCATCGAAGAATGTCCGCCATACCCCATCGTACAGTCAACTACAACGCCTTCTTTGATACTCTCGAAACTTTGTAAAACTTCTTTATGCAAAACAGGAATGTGTGGAATGGCTCGACTCAAACGATTTTCTTCCTCTTTTCAGTATTTTTCACCGAGCTTACGCACGATACCATCTGTTGATGAGATGGTGCGTAAGCTCGGTAACTTATTATACTCTAGTAATGTAAAATTAAGGTTTAGTTCAAGCCACAAGTGTTATCATAATCCAAACTTTTCATAACAAGGAAATTGTATATGCCGTTTATTCAACACAATCTTGACCTTATCGTGGCTGGAAGTGCGGTTATCGTGCTCATAACACTTTATATCATAATCAAGAAAAAAACAAAAAACAAACAAAAAACGTATGAGATCGATGACTACAGCAATATCGAAATCATCGAGGACATGTATGCAAAAGAAGAGGATCGAAACGACAAAACGGATTTGACCGATAATCGGCCGCAACCCTCTTCACAAATCAAAAAAACGGCGGAATCAGAAGAAAAAAGAACAAAAACATCCGAAAATCACAATCCAAAAAGCAAAATTTCAAAAACGGAAGTCCCGCCGCATGGAAAGATAGTCAAAGATAATTTCAAAGATTTTGCAGGTTTGAAGATCCTCGTGGCAGAGGACAACCTCATTAATCAGAAAGTGATCGCGGGTATGCTTAACGAATCCGACATCGACATTACCTTTGCCAACGATGGACTTGAGACGATCAGTTTTTTAAACAACCAAAAAGATTTCGACATTATTCTTATGGATGCGCATATGCCGAACATGGACGGTTTTGAAGCGACTCGCAAGATACGTGAAAATCGACAGTTCGACAATATCCCCATTATCGCACTAAGCGGAGATGTTGCGGCAGATGACGTAAAAAAAATGTATGAAGCGGGTATGGATGCCCACTTGGAAAAGCCCCTCAAAATGGATGCTTTGTACGATGCTTTATATGCCTTTACAAAAAACAAAGATGTAACAGAGGAAGAAAGTGAAGAGACTCTCGATATAACGGCGGGGATCCAAATTTCAGGCGGTGACGAAAGTTTTTACAAAGAAATACTCTCCGAATTCGTCAAAGATTACGGGGATGCGAAAAAACGTATAAAATCGCTACTGGAAGCCGGTGACTTCAAAAGTGCCGATGCACTGCTACTTGATCTGACCGGTATAACCGCAAATATAGGTGCACAAAAAGCACACTCATCCGCTCTCTCTTTACGTGAAGCACTAAAGCAAAAAACAACCGCAGCATATAAAGAAGCATACCGGAAGTTTGCCGATTCTTTCGATATGCTTTTAAAAAAGGTCAAAGATTATCTTGTCTGACCGTTTCCGTAGATTTTATATTTGTAGGTTGTAAGTCCTTCTATTCCCATAGGGCCGCGCGCATGAAGTTTGTTTGTACTGATGCCGACCTCTGCGCCAAATCCAAACGCTCCGCCGTCTGTAAAGCGTGTACTGGCGTTGACATATACTGCAGCCGCATCGACAGCGTTTAAAAATTTTTCGGCGGTTGTGATGTTCTCGGTAACAATCGCTTCGGAATGTCCGGAACCGTAGCGGTGAATATGCGTAATGGCTCCATCCACTCCGCCTACAAGTTTGATGCTGAGAGTATTGGCAAGGTACTCGGTATCGAAATCCTCTTCGGTTGCCTTTTCCACATCGATGAGTTCACACGTTGCATCACATCCTTTGAGCTGGGTATGAAAAGCATCGAACTCCTTTTTGAGTTTGGGGAGTATCTGCTGTGCTACGGCTTTATCGACAAGGAGTGTTTCCATAGCGTTACATACACCCGGACGCTGGCATTTGGCGTTGATGGCGATCTTGACGGCTTTGTCAAAATCGGCATCTTTGTCGATGTAGGTGTGGCACAGCCCTTTATCGTGTTTGACTACCGCTACGGTGGCATTTTCATTGACAAAGCGCACAAGTCCCTCGCCTCCTCGCGGGATGATAAGATCAACGTACTTGTCCATCTTGATAAGCTTTGCAACACCCTCTCTGGAGCTGTCGGGTAAAAGAGAGACAAGCTCTTTTGGGAGGTTGTTTCTCTCAAGTACTTTTTGCAGAACATCCGCTATGGCACGGTTGGAGTGTTCTGCTTCTTTTCCTCCTTTGAGAACACAGACGTTGGAGCTTTTAAAACAAAGTGCCGCAGTATCACTCGTTACGTTGGGACGTGACTCATAAATAATGCCGATAACTCCGATAGGAATCGTCACCTTTTCTATCTTCAGTCCATCTTCCGTCACCCAGCCATCAAGCACACGGCCTACAGGCTCTTTAAGCGCTGCTATTTCCTCTACCGCTTTTGCCATGCCTTCGATGCGTTCTTCATTCAAAAAAAGCCTGTCTTTGAGTGCTTCACTCAGATTGCTCTTCGTCGCATTGACCATATCAAGTGCATTGGCTTCAAGGATATTCATTGTATCTGCCCGCATGGCTTCCGCCATCTCGCGTAAAACACGTACCTTTTCGGCCCCGCTTATCTCAGCGAGAATCCTGCTGCTCTCTTTTGCCTTTTGTAAAAACTGTTCCATCTGCTCCTCTTTTTTTTTAAACTATTATACTACACACCCAGTAAATCCGCGATGGAGTCTAAAATCAAATCGGGTTCTATTCCGCGGCTAAGATCCTTCGGATCGAATTTTCCCGTTTTGACAAGGACTCCTTTGATACCGGCATCCTGAGCCCCTTTGACATCCCCTTCTATATCGTCACCTATCATGATACATTCATTGGGATCTACTCCCATATCTTTACAGGCAAGATGAAAAAACTCTTTGCTCGGCTTGCCGAGAATCTGTGCTTCCTGTCTCGACGCATATTCGAGTGCAACGACAAAGCAACCTGCATCCATACTCAGTCCCTCTTTGTCTTGAAAATAGCGGTTTTTGGCAATTGCGACGAGTTTACTGCCGTCATGAAGTTTTCTAAAGGCAGTATTGAGATTTTTATAGCTGAAATTTTCCTGAGCATCTCCGACTATGACATAATCCTCATTCTCGTACGTCAAATCATCGAAAAAATGCAGAGCCTCATCGGTGAGAAGAAAGTAAGCGTTTGCTCTTTGTTCCCGTAAAAACATTTTGGCAATATCCAGTGCGGTGATGATTTCCTCTTTATCAATCTCAAATCCAAGCTCTTTAAGCTTCTGGAGCACACCATCGGATGTTTTTTGCGTTGTATTTGTCAAAAAACGAACAGGATAGCGCTTTCTTATCTTCTTGATCGTTTCTATGGCTCCATCTATCGCGATATCTCCACTGTAAAGCACTCCGCCGATATCACATAGTATCGCTTTGTATTCCAATCCTTTCATTTCACACCTCCAACTTATGGTATTATAACAAATCAGAATATGGCAGAAGGAAATACAGTGAAAGCAAAACATACATTTCAAGTCCAAAATGTCAAATGCGAAGGATGTGCGACAACCATCAAAAACAAGCTTGAAAAAGAGTTTGGAGTTATCGAAATTGATCTGACGAAAACACCAAAAGAATTGACGCTCGAAATAGAAAACGAACATATCGACATCTTGAGGAACACACTCAAAACGATAGGATATCCAATGACCGACGAGCAGCTCGGATTTTTTGCAAACAGATCGGCACAGACAAAAAGCTTTGTATCCTGTGCTCTTGGAAGAATCGAAAATGCCAAAAAAAATTCATAAAAGAGCATTGACACTGCTGGTAACGATACTGCTTTCCAGTGGCTGCAACGACCAAAACCATACAAACGGCATAAGTGGAAAGAGTAACGGCATTTCCAATAAAACAGAAGCAAAGACAGGCTATCTTCTTCACAAAAACATCACAACAACAATTTTTTGGACAGGAGAAGAGGCCTCAAATGAAAATGGTTATATCGCGAACTTTGCGAATGCATGGGACGTGCTCTGGATGCAGCACTACGGCGGTATCGATACACCCGACAATCGAAACGGATACTCTCCTGCCGGATTCAAACCGAATGAAAACCCTTTTTATGCAGCCCTCCCCTATAACGATTTCGACAAAAACGGTAAAAAGAAAAAAGATACCGCTTCCTATATTACCTGGGCGACAAAAACGGACAATAACAAAAGCACATCCATCTGCAAAAACAGATGGATCAAAATCATAAAAGGAGAGAAAATCGCTTATGCACAGTGGGAGGATGTCGGACCGTTTGAGGAAAATGATCCCAACTATGTTTTTGGCAATGCAAACCCAAAAAACAGTATCAACGACAGTGCGGGCCTCGATGTATCCCCTGCCGTTAGAGATTTTCTCGATCTTGAAGATATCGACAAAACATCTTGGCAGTTTGTCGATGAAAAGGATGTGCCAAACGGTCCATGGAAAAAGATCGTGACTACTCGAAATGTCGACTGGATCGAATGGTATCATCCAAATATCGACACTTCCTGGCAATGGCAGCTTCAAGGAAAGCTCAACACATCCTACAAAGTAGATTTATACGATATTGATCTTTTCGACACCGATTCAAGTACTATTGCCGCTCTCAAAAAACAGGGTAAAAAAGTGATATGCTATTTCAGTGCAGGCAGTTACGAAGAGTGGAGAGAAGACGCGAAAGATTTTCCAAAAAATCTACTGGGTAAAAAACTAACAGGATGGAAAGGTGAAAAGTGGCTCGATATTCGAAACAAAACCCTGAAAATCATTATGAAAAAAAGACTCGATATGGCAAAAGAGAAAGGATGTGACGGTGTCGAGGCAGACAATGTCGACGGATATGCAAACGATACAGGATTTGATTTAACTCCAGAAGATCAACTCTCTTACAACAAGTTCATAGCGACACAAGCCAGAGAGAGAGGATTAAGCGTCGGTCTTAAAAACGATCTCGATCAAGTTAAAGAACTGGAGCCGTTTTTTGATTTTAGTGTCAACGAACGGTGTCATGAACACAGAATTTGCCATAAACTCAAACCATTTATCGAACACAACAAACCGGTCTTCAATGCAGAATATGCACGAAAATATGTAGAAAACAAAGATGGTGCACGTGAGAAGATGTGCAAAGACTCCAAAGATTTCGGATTACAGACCCTTGTTCTTCCCACAGAACTTGATGACAGTTTCCGATACAGCTGCCTTAGGTATAACGAATAGAGTATGATATAATAGACTTCTTGCAAAACTCCTAAACAGTCCCAGAGGAGTTAAAGTCAAGAGATTTTGTAAAACAAATTTTCAAGCGTAGCCGTAAGTAAGTCTGGAAATTTTTTTGCGAAATGTCACAGGCTTTTGCTCGTTATAAAGAGAGCATAACTTAGCGTTAGATAACCTTCACCGTAGCTCTGTCTTCGGCGAAGAACATCTGCCTTGATTAAAACTCTCTTGAAAATGCTGAGACTATTTAGGAGTTTTGCAAGAAGTCTAATTCATAAAACTCAACAAAGGGCAAAAAGAATGAAAACACTCACATTTATCGGTAACGGCAACATGGCACTTGCCATAGCCAAAGGAGTTGTGGGCAAATTTGATTTTGAAGTAGTCGGGCGAAACGAAGAAAAACTCAAAAAATTTCAGACGAAGGGTGGAGGAGTTACCAAATATCATCTGCTTGAAAATTTTGATATTTCAAATAAAAATATCGTTTTGGCCGTCAAGCCTAACAATCTTCAAGAGGTAGGAGAAAAACTGCAAGGCAAGGCAAATGTGATCTACTCCGTTCTTGCCGGTACACCTATAGAGAAGATAAAAAAACACATACAAAGTGATGCCGTCGTACGTGCAATGCCGAACCTTGCCGCAAGCTTGCAGGCGTCGATGACTACACTGACGGGGGATGAAGCGTACAAAAAAGAAGCACTTGAGATTTTCAATACCATAGGTGAAACTCTCTGGCTCGGAAGCGAAAAAGAGCTTGACATCGCGACTGCATTGGCCGGCAGCGGTCCGGCATATCTCGCTCTCATCGCCGAAGCACTCAGTGACGGAGCAGTCAAACAGGGACTCAAACGTGCCGATGCGAACAAAATCACAGAGGGACTGTTTGGCGGATTTGCCAAACTACTGCAAACAACACACCCCGCTCTCCTTAAAGACAGTGTCATGAGCCCCGGCGGAACAACAGCGGCAGGCTATGCCGCACTCGAAGAAGCGGGAGTACGCAACGGCTGTATAAAAGCCGTAGAGGCAGCTTACAAACAGGCTGAAGCACTCGGTTAAGCAACGACGTCAATCGCTTCGTTGCCTTCGAGTGCTTGAAGGATGTTGTTGCTCACCCGTATTGAAGACTCTATCACAATATCTTTAAGTTTGGAACTGATGCGGAGTTTTAGTTCTCTTGTGCCGGGATTTTGACGAACAAGTCTATAAAGTTCCTCCAACACTTGTTCTCCCATATCGAGCTTGACAACGAGCTCAAGCGGAGTTTGCGGCTTCTCTTCTATCTCTGTTTTTACCTTTTTAGACTCTTTTTTCGCCTCTTTGAGCGTCATCAGCTTCGTAACACCGATGCGTGTGAACATCTCGGTATGGGTGATTTTGGCTTTGATCGCTATGGGCTCTTCCAAATCCATCTCCTCGAGCTGCTTGAGTCTGTCCTCAAACAGCATGATCTCAAGCGACCCATGCAGGTCCATCAGCGTCATAATTCCAAAAGTGTTGCCTTTTTTGGAGATTTTGCGCTGTATCTCCTCTACTTTGCCGACAAAGATCGCACTGCTGCCGTCTTTGATGTTCTCCAAATCGGACGAGAGAGTGTAATTGATCTTCTCCAACTCCTCCCTGAACTCATCTAGAGGGTGACCAGAGACATAAAAACCGAGCGTCTCCTTCTCAAATTCCAGTATCTCTTTAAGGTCGAACTCTTCTGAATTGTTCAGTTCCAGTTTGACCGTGGTGATTTCCTCATCATCTCCAAAGAGGCTGCCCATAGCGTTTTTCTTCGCTTCGTTCGCCATTTTCGCCGTTTCTACGATCTTCTCCACTTGATCGAGCAACGCTTTTCGGCTGTATCCAAAGGCATCGAAACCGCCTGCTTTGACGATGGACTCGATCACCTTCTTGTTCACCTTTTGCGGGTCTATGCGATTGACAAAATCCTGCATATCTTTAAACTCACCGCCCTTGTTTCGCACTTCGAGAATGGAGAGCACCGCAGCCTCCCCCACTCCTTTGATGGCACCAAGCCCAAAGAGGATGATATCTTTTTCATCTTTGGTGATGGCGGAGAACTCAAGCTGTGAGTGGTTGATATCGGGCGGGCTCAACTCTATACCCATTCGCTTGACTTCGTCGATATACTTGACCACTTTGTCTGTGTTGTCTTTCTCACTTGTCAGCAAAGCAGCCATAAATTCATTTGGATAGTAGGTCTTGAGATAGGCCGTCTGAAACGTTACCATCGCATACGCGGCGGAGTGCGACTTGTTAAAACCATAGCCGGCAAACTTCTCGATCAACTCGAAAAGCTTTGATGACATTTCATAATCGTACCCCTGCTTTGCAGCTCCCTCACAGAACTCCGCTTTATAGCCGCCCATATCTTTCTTCTTCCCCATCGCACGACGGATGATGTCCGCATAGCCAAGACTGAAACCGCCGATGGTTTGGACGATCTGCATGACCTGTTCTTGATAGACGATCATCCCGTATGTCGGTTCGAGCGTCTCTTTGAGCGAGTCGAAGCTGACCTCCTCGAATGGGTAGAAGACCTTTTTGCGTCCATGCTTACGCTCGATAAAGTCGTCAAGCATCCCCGATTCCATCGGTCCGGGACGATACAGCGCAAGTACCGCGATGATATCTTCGAAGTTGTCTGGTCTAAGGCGTTTGTTGAGATCCTGCATACCGGAGGATTCTATCTGGAACATACCGAGTGTTTCACCGCTTTTGATGACTTCATAGACTTTCTTGTCATCGACGTCGATCTTGTCCCAGTCTATCTTTGTACCGTAGCGCTTCTCGACGAGTTTGATCGCATTGTCGATGACATCAAGTGTCTTTAGACCCAGAAAGTCGAACTTGATCAGATCCACATCCTCCATATAGTTGAGCGAATACTGCGTGACAAAGGTATCCTCACCTGATGGCTTGTAGATCGGGGTCTTTTTCCAAAGCTCTTCATTACTTATAACCACACCTGCGGCGTGCATCCCGGCATTTCGTTTCAACCCTTCGAGTTTGAGTGCAAACTCCCAGACACGCTTTGCCTGCGGATCGGTTTCGATGAGTTCTCTTAGTTTTGGCTCTTTTTGGTAGGCACCCTCGACGAACTTGCCCTTTTTCTCCTTGCCGTTAAGCGTAATACCCAGCTCATCGGGGATCAGTTTTGCCATCGCATCGGCTTTGGAGAGCGGCATATCGAGAACTCTCGCGACATCACGGATGACTCCCTTTGCAAGGAGTGAACCGAAGGTAATGATCTGCGCAACCTGATTTCGGCCATACTTGCGCACGACATAGTCGATCACTTCGCCGCGGCGAGCCTGCATAAAGTCCATATCAATATCGGGCATACTGACACGCTCAGGATTGAGAAAACGCTCAAAAAGCAGATCGTACTTCATAGGATCGATGTTCGTAATCTCCAGCGCATATGCGACAAGACTTCCCGCAGCCGAACCTCGCCCGGGACCAACAGCCACCCCCATCTGCTTGGCTTCACGCACGAAGTCCCAGACTATCAGCATATATCCCGGAAAGCGCATCGAGTTGATGATGTCTATCTCATAATCCAGCCGCTTTCTATACTCTTCGTGACGCTCTTTTGGCACATGGACAAGCCGTTTTTCCAGCCCCTCTTTACATTTGTGGATGAAGTACTCGGCATCGTTCTTGTCTGCCGCACTCAGCCATGCCTTTTTTCGCTCGTCGCTTGCATCCTCAGGAAGGAGTGGATCGTCTTCGTTGTCAATATTTAGTCCCTCTTTTTTAGCATACTCAAGGGTAAACTTGAAGTTTGGCGGAGTCGGTGTGTCAACAACAGGAGAAAACTCCTCGCACTTCTCGACTATCTCCTGCGTGGCCTCAAGAACTTCGGGAATGTCGGCATAGAGTTTTTCTATCTCTTCGGGGGATTTGACATAAAACTCATGCACGGAGTGGCGCAGACGATTGGGATCGTCATAGAGTTTGTTCATCCCGATACACATGAAAGCTTCATGATACTCCGCATCGCCGGGATAGGTATAGTGTGTATCGTTGGTTGCGACAATCTTGATGCCGGTTTCCTGGGACAGACGCAGAAGTTGCTCATCTATAAAGAGCTGGTCGCTGATCCCATGACGCATGATCTCAAGGTAGAAATCATCTCCAAATATCTCTTTATACTCCAGCGCTACCTCTTTGGCTTTTTCATACCCTCCGGCACCGTTTTTCTTGTTTCGCTCGTTTTGGGTGTTGAGATGCCAGCTTACCTCTCCCTGAAGACATGCAGAAGAGCAGATTAGCCCTTCACTGTGTTCTCGAAGCAACTTTTTATTGATACGTGGATAGTAGTAGAACCCCTCGATGTAGGACATAGAAGAGAGATACATCAGGTTTTCGTACCCTTTTTTGTTTTTGGCATAAAGACAGAGATGAAAACGCTGTCTGGTACTCTTGTCACCAAGTTCTTCGGCATTATGCAAATATGCTTCAAGTCCGATGACAGGCTTGAGCCCGGCGGCACGTGCCGACTGCCAGAAATGGATCGCACCGAACATATTGCCATGATCGGTCATCGCTACGGCATTCATTCCCAGCTCTTTGACACGCTCGACCAGCAGATCGACTTTATTCGCGCCGTCAAGCAGGGAGTATTCGGTGTGCAGATGCAGATGGGTAAAAGGGTATTTGCTCATAGTTCTCCCGGCTTTTAAAATTTTCAAAAATTATAGTAAAGTTATGGTTAATTCGCTATTATTTGTAATAACGAAATTTTTCGGAGTATCATCATGTCTCAACACAGAGAACTCTATAAAAAGATAGCCGATTTCGGCCGACAACTGTTGGAAAAGCGCAGCTATGAAGAAGGTCTCCCGTTTATTACCAAGTATGCAAAAGAGCTCATAGGAGCAAGCAGAGCGTCAATCTTTATCTATCATAACGAGACCGAAGAGCTTTGGACGACTATAGCCGACGGCGTTGAACGCATCATTGTCCCCATAGAAAAAGGGATCGTCGGCAAAACAATACGCACACGAGAACCGCAAATCGTCAATGATGTCAATAAAGAGCCGGACTTTTACGACGAAATAGATCGAGAAACGGGCTATAGAACCTACAATCTTGTAACAGCACCAATCTACAACTCTCTCCATCAGGTTGTCGGCGTACTGGAACTGTTGAACAAAGAAGGAGGATTTACGGAAGAAGATAAAAAACTGATGCGACTTTTCGCTCAAGCCATAGGCTCCTTTGTAGAGCTTATGATGCTTGAACTTGCAGAGATGTAAATTACTTCACTTTTTCAAGATACTCACCGTCGACGGTATTGACTTTGATCGTATCACCTTCGAGGATATGATAAGGCACCTGAACAACCGCACCGCTTTCAAGTGTAGCAGGTTTTTTGCTTCCGCTTGATGTATCACCTTTGAAGTTTGGCGGTGTATCGACCACTTTCATCTCCATAACTTCAGGGACACTGACAGTGATAGGCTGTCCTTTGTAGAAGACGACATCGACATTCACCCCATCGATGAACCATTTCGAAGCATCGTCACACTGCTCATAGGTAAGACCTAACTGCTCATAAGTTTCTTGATCCATAAACTGATACATGTCACCATCATCATAAAGATACTGCATCGTTTTGTATGTAATCTCGGGGACTTCGAACTTATCACCGGCATGCACTGTTTTTTCGATGACTCTGCCGTTGATGAAGCTTTTGATTTTCATACGTACAAACGCCGCACCTTTTCCTGGCTTGACATGTTGAAACTCGACTACTTTGTAAGGAACGTCACCGATGATGAGACGAACACCTTTTTTGATATCACCCATACCAACTGTTGCCATATTGAATCCTCATAAATTTTTTTGCAATTTTATCCAAATATTGCTTAAAAGCTTAAAAGCCATCAAAGTGGCATCTTTAAAGAGACTCTTTTAGCTATAATGCTTGAAAAAAAGGAGGAACATATGTTTCAAATTCCGAATTTCGATTCGACTCAGTACGACTTTTTACAAAAGTTTGCAAAAAACTCAAAAATTTTGGGGATTATCTTCATTATTTTAGGGTTGGTGGGAATCATCTTCCCAACTTTCATGTCGATTACATCGGCAATCTTTTTTGGATGGATACTGCTCTTTTCAGGATTTATGGCAGGATACTTCACTTATAACACAACCCGCTCGGACTGGCTTGGATGGCTTAAAGCCTTCGTTCTTGTCTTTTTCGGCGCTCTTATCATCGTCAACCCGATGCCGGGTGTTGCAGCACTCGGCATTCTATTTGCTATCTACTTCGCGATGGATGCTTTTGCGAGTTTCGCATTGGCTGGTTCTATGAAAGGGCAAAGCGGCGTCTGGGTTATAATCCTAAACGGAATAATCTCTGCCGTTCTTTCATTTCTTTTTATTCTGGACTGGCCGTTTGGATCGCTGCTGTATGTAGGACTGTTTGTAGGAATCAGTCTTTTTTTCGACGGTGTTATGCTGCTTACGATGTCAAATGTCTTTAAAAAGATGGACCGCTGATACAAAAGAAGTTACACAAACTTCTTTTGCAGTATCTGTTTACCCAGCTCGACACCGGGCTGGTTGTACGTATCTATTTCGAGCATCGCTCCGACAAGCGAGGTGAGCAGCTCGAAGTAAATAATCAATACACCTATATTCTGTTCGTTTATCTCACTGAGACTTATCATATCCACCGCTTTGACACCGCTTTGAACAAGACTCTCTTTGGTCGCTTCACACTGAGCATTGATAAGTTCGTTGAAACTCACTCCGTTAACATAGTCTGTCTTTTCGATGCAGGGAAGTGAAATATCGGGGATGGAAAGATCTATCTTGAAATCATCGACTTTAATAAAAGTAACCGTTTTGTCTTTCGGTCCTTCGATGATAAGCTGTAAAAAGGAGTGCTGATCTACCGATCCTATAAGAGCTATGGGGGTAAGTCCCACTCTCTCATCACTCCTGTCACGCTTGCCGAGGCTCTCTCCCCACAGCTGTACATACCATTTGTTGAACTCCTCGAACATACTCGAATAACTAAAGAGAATGTTCATCTTGTATTTGTCGCGGTTTTTATAGTAATAGTACGCTTTGTCGATGATATGACACTGATTGCCTTTGAAAAAGCTGCCAAGGAATCTGTCCGCTTCATCAAGGATAGTGAACATATCGTATCCCGCGAAAGTAAGCGGTATCACACCGACCGCACTCAAAACGGAAAATCGTCCGCCTACATTGGATGGGATGTAAAACTCTTTGAGATCATACTCTTTTGCAAAACAGTCAAGACTCGATCCCTCATCCGTTATGATGAAAAAGTTTTCAGCCTCTTTCAAATCGACTTGGAAATGTTTCAAAATCGTCTTGAAAAGCGAGATCGTTTCGATAGTCGAACCTGATTTTGAAATGACAAAAAAACAGGCTTTCTCATATCTGATCTTCTCAAGGGTATCTCGTGCCACGATCGGATCGAGATTTTCAAGATAAAGTATCTCTTTGCTGTTGGGTGTATAGAGCTTGAGCATCGATTCGATCGCTTTGATACCGAGCGAAGAACCGCCTATTCCTATCACAACGATCTGTTCATAGCATGATGTCTCTATATCTTTTGCTTCAAGTATAAGCTGCTTGGAAATTTTTGGTAAATTGTAGTATCCGACCTTTGAACTTACCGCCTCATCACGCACTTTGTCAAATGCAAGATTTTTTATATCACTGTCATATACCTTGAATTCTGCACTGAAATCTATCATTTTTTAAACCTTATCATTTTAAATCGCTCACCCAAAAACTCCGGCATAATCAGCATCTTGACCTTCTCGAGTTCCTGCTTGTAGATATTTTCCGTGACATTTTGCCGTAAAATCTCCAAAAGTTCAAGGATGCCCATATTAATCAGCGCCACCATTTGTGGACGAAACTCTACCATCTCCACTCCGGCCGCCTCAAAAGCATCCTTTACATGGGCAAAGGTCACGTCGTAGGTGATGTCACTCTTGCCAAAGAGTGCCGCTCTGTCAAGCTCCTCCTCGAAAAACGGAAAAACTTCATGCTCTTTGTATATCCGCAGTGAAAAGTCCGGCCGTGCCTCCATCTCACCATAATCAAAGCTCATAAACTCAAAGTGCTCTGCACACTCTGCCATTGAGGCGGCGAACTCCTCGTAGCCAACCGCGATTTCCCCTTTCTCTTTGTGATACCGCGCAGCTTTTTGCACCGTTGCATCATTTTCAAGATCAAACCGCACTTCATGTTTTTCATAAACACGTGCTATCTTGCCTTTGTAAAGCAACTCACAGGGAAAAGCATCGAATATCTCGTTGGCGATGAAAAAGGCTTTTTTGCAAGAGAGTTCACTCAGATCTTTATAGTGTGTGAGCTTCACCGCATCCCCGAAACTCTCTTTGAAATAGTTTCTCTGGAATTCCTGCAACGATTCGAAACGCTCGATGATAACGAACTCCAAAGTACCAAGCAACTGTGGTCGCAAAGTGTGAATAAACTCGATAATATCAGCCAAAAAGTAGCCGTGATGCGCTCCTATCTCGCAGATAATACTTCGCTCATCCAAGAATCCTTCCTCTACAAGTTTAATGATATGCTTGGCAACACTCCCGCCAAAGAACTTGCTCGTACTGACCGAGGTATAAAAATCTCCTGCTTTTCCAATGGCTTTGTAGTTGGTGTAGTAGCCCTCTTTCCCATAGAGCCACTCGTACATATATTCGCTAAAGCGCATTTTTTTCTCCCGGTGTGTAGTACTCGTAAAGATTGAGCAGTTCGAGTTGTTTGTCTATCTCATAGATCTGCATATCAATCTTAGCCATATCGGCGGAATTTTGCAGCAGATCGACATCTGGTTTTGCCTTGTAACCCGCTTTGTAAAGCTTTTTCGTATCTTTTAAAAGTTTTATGTAGATATCGTAGTTCTCCTTGGCGAGTTCTATTTTGTTATCGATATTTTTGAGATTCTGTTCAACCTGCTCATAAAGGGAGACAAGTTCCCTTTTTTTATCTTCTATAAGCACATCGGCTTTAAGATAATCGATCTTCGAACTTTCTATGTCTCTAAAGGTGTTCCAGTCAAGCGGCATCGAGAGATTGAAACCGTAACTGTAGTAATTTGTCGGAGGAGGAGACGGCACGCCGGTACCTGCAAATGTCGGATTACTGAGTTCATCTCTGTTATAGCTGGCAAAGAGGCTGAACGACGGAAGATACTTCGCTCTCGTTACATTTCTGGCAAAGAGATTCTTCTCTTTTTGCGAGTTGAAATAGCGAAGCGCGATATTGTGCGAAAGAAATTCCTCTTTAGAAATATTTTGCAAATGTGGGACATACGCTGTTTTGTATTTTCTGTCGCTCAGCGCTTTAAATTTTGATATAAGCTTCTCTTTGCCTGCTTCTATATCGAACTTTGCCTGTTTGACAAGATTGAGCTGAATGATGGCATTGTCCAAAAAACCGCTATCAAGGTTACCGCTTAAATACTCCTGTCTGTTTTGTTCCAGTTTGATTGCGGAGTTCGCTATCTGTTTTGTCTGCTTTTGAAGCTGGAGATCACTTTTTTTTATCTGCATCAAAAGTGAAACGGCATCTTTGATCAGTTTTCTTTTCTGCATCGTGATGGAGTAGTCGGAGTATCTTTTGCTCGCCGTAGCGAACTTGATGCCATAGTAGATTCCGCCACTTCGAAAGATCGGCTGGTTCATGGCTATCGAGCTGTTTTTGCTTACCTGCACATTGTCGTAAGGGTTGGACTTGTTGTAGCGGTAGTTTAGCTGCAGCGGCGCTATCCACGAGTCACGCAGCTTTAAAGACTCCTCTTCGTTTTTCTTGTAGTCAAGCTCGAACTCTTTTTGTTTGTAACTCGAGATGTAGGCATCGAGCCTCAAAGTCGTGTTGGAGTCGTTTGCAAAGAGACTACAGGCCAGCAGCAGCGCTGCGGAGTGCTTCAAAGCCCTCATCGATCTCCTTTTTGGAAATGGTAAGCGGAGGCAGGAGCCTGAGCGTATCGCGACCCGCTTTAAGCACCATCACGCCGGCTTCTCTTGCTCTATCAACCACACTGCTGAGAGTGCCTGCATCCCTGCAGCGA
>JALUFE010000009.1 GCA_027052175.1 Helicobacteraceae bacterium
ATATTTATATTACAAAATATAAAAAATATACATTCAAACTTTACTCAAACGGGGAAGATATACAAAAACTTGTCTACAAGGATGATTTCGACAATCTCGTCACAATCGAATTTTCCAATCAGAAATACAACCAAAAGATCGATCCTGTTATCTTCCAGCCAAATGCTCCAAAAGACTACGATCTTATTCTTGAATAGAATTGTTATCCCCCCTACAGATTTTTAGAAACTTCAAAAGGAAGAGAACCATAATGATCAATTTCACTCCATTCATTGCAGCGATTTTTTTACTTTTTCTAACAGGATGCGGGAAAGAAAATGCATCAACCAACGATACAAACAAGACGAGTTCTTCCAATAAAAAAGTCCATTTTATCATAGGTTATCTTCCGTCTTGGAATATCAACTGGTTCGATAAGGACAATGCGGTTTCATCTCAAATTGCTTCTGTTAATCCAATATATACCCATATCGTTATCGCATTCGCCAAACCGGACTTGACTTTTGACGGCGCAAGTTTTAGTAATACCGGTATCGATTTCTCTTCATCATTTTCTGCAGTAAGAAAAGCAATAGAAATTCTTCACAAAAAAAATAAAAAAGTCTTTTTAGCTGTTGGAGGTGCTACGTATAGGAACTGGCAAGAATTGATCGAAGAAGAAGGTGAAAAAATCGACACTACTGTACATAAAAAAGCGCTCTATGATTTGATACGGGCATTAAATATAGATGGAATAGATATCGATTATGAGATCGAGGGCAGTGACAATATAAGCGTTACAAAATACTATAAAGCTGTTTTATCATTATATGAAGTGACAAAGCAGACAGGCACGGCCTTATCGCTTGCCGGCTGGTCTTCAGGTGCGGATTGCACAAAACTTACACAAGATGCCCCTGCTTGCAATGGAAAAATCTCTTATTGGACATATAATGCCGGTAGAGAGCGAAGAATGTTTGAAAAACTTAAAGCAAACGGATATGATCCTGAAAAAATGTTCGCTCACGTAAGCATCATGGCATACGATGGTGGCGTTGACCGTTTTGATCCGGTGACGTTTTTTAAAAATTATAGAAGTATCTACAAGGGTAATTTGGCTTTAGGATTCGAAATACCTCAAGAAGCTTGGGGCGATGCAGAACTTGTCGCTTCAAACAGTGAGGCAAAATCCTGTCAAAATAGTTCTATGATATCAGGAGACTCTTACACGATATACACTGTAGAACAACCCTACTCCGTAGAAAGATTTGTTACCTTTATTAATCGTCAAACTCACAGTGGTATCATGCTCTGGTCTTTATATAAAAACAAGGGTCAATCACAATGCAAATACGCATTGGATTATTCTGAATTCAATGAAGCAGTCAGTCGGTATTTAAAAAATTGACCAAATAGTGTGCTACTGCTTCTTCATCATTAGTTCTCTCTAAAACAATATCCGCTTGCTTTTTCACTTCTTCATGAGCGTTTTGAACTGCGATAGCTCTGCCTGCCTTTTGAAACATACCTATATCGTTCAGACTGTCCCCAAAAACATGAAGCTGTTTGCTTGATATATCCAAATACTCGAGGACATCCTCAAGTGCATGTGATTTGTCTCCAAAAGGATGCAAAACGGTTAAAAACCAGCAGTCAAAATAGACATCTTTGGAATTCTTAATCTCGATGGAGTTGCAAAACACTCTCTGTAGTTCCCTTTGCAATGCGGCCATCTCCTCTTTCGTTCCCATATAGACGATCTTGAGGTTTTTCTCCATCGGTTCTATCTTCTCTTTGGCTCGCAATCTACTGTCGTTTTCATAAGAACGCACAAGCTGTTCCTGAAAGACATTGAGCTTCGCAGGATACAAAAAACGCTCGTTTATGATCTGCCCATCATAGCCGACTATAAAAGGCTCTATATCCAAAAGCCGCTTTGCCGTCTGGATGACATCTTCAGTCATATTTCGCTCAAGTGCGTGGATACGTATGGGCTTTTTGTCCATCGTTGCAACCATCGCACCATCAAGCAAGATAAGCGGTATATTTAACTGCAGCCCTTCTAAAAACTCAAGACTTTTTTTAAGGCTTCTTGCCGTTGCGATGCCAAGGGGAACACCTCTCTTTGCAAGATCATTCCAAATCTCTTTACTAAACTCTCCAACAGAGAGATCGCTTTTGAGGAAGGTTTTGTCAAGATCGGTTATAAAGATATCGCTCATTTTTCTTTGATAAGTGCAAGTTCGTTCTCGAAATAGACACTTTGAGACGGGAAAGCAAAATCACTGCCGTTTCTATGCACGATCTCGATGATCTTGAGGTTGATATCTTCACGGATACGCAGATACTCTTCCCAAACTGCGGTTTTGGTAAAAAGATAGAAGAAAAGATCAAGACTGCTCGCTCCAAACTCATCGAAATAGACAAAAAGCGGCTCTTTGTGAATTTTTGGATGATTTTGCAACATTGCTCGTATTTCTCGAAGAATCTTTTGCATCGTTTGGGTAGATGTACTATAAGTCAGACCGACTCTCATCGTTATACGGCGTCTGTCACGTCTGGAGAAGTTATCGACGGCCGAGTTGGCTATCGTGGCATTTGGCACGACTATAAGGCGTTTGTCAAAAGCGCGTATCTTCGTCGTTCGCATCCCGATATCTTCGACGATCCCCTCGACAGAACCTATCTTGACCCAATCGCCTATCTTGAAGATATTGTCCGTGAGGATGGCAAAACCGCCAAAGAGATTGGCTGCGGTATCCTTGGCTGCCAAAGCAAACGCCAAGCCGCCAAGACCGAGTGAGGCGATAAAGGCGCTTACATTGATCCCAAATGTCTGTAACACTGCAACAAGTCCAAGGGCAAGAACAAATACCTTGAGCGCTTTTACAAAAAAGAGTCCTATCTCATATGTGACGCGTTTTCCAAAGAGCGAAAGTATCTCTGTTTCAAAAGCACGAACAAGATTGAAAAGTATCCAGAAAAAAAGAAATGTAAAGATACCTTTGAGAAAGATAAGGAGGTGATTGTGCAAATGCACACTCATAGCTGCAAAATAGATACCAAGAACTACAAAAACAAAATTAAGAGGTCCTGCCAGTGCTTTTAATATTTTATCATCAATATCCGTCTGTGTTTTACCGACAAAAAGTTCGATACTTTTAATAATACTGAGACTAAAAAGTTTTCTTGCAAGAAGAAAGAAGAGCAGTATTCCAAATGCTATTGCAAATTTGTACAAAGGGGTGTTTAAGACAGTATAATTCATCACTTCTGTAATTTTGTTCAGATCCTGCGCCCATTCCTGCATAAAAAAGACCTTTTTTTAAAAGGAAATATAACATGTTTTTACTAAAAGGAGAGAAAAAAGAAGGCAGAAGAGCGCAGAAGCGCCCTTTGAAAAGATTAATCGATCTTTGGAAGATGGAAATCTGGAATCTCGTTGAAGTTGAGATATCTGTAGATATTGTCCTCTTTTCCTTCGATCTTTTTGACGATATTGAGATACTCCTCTTTCGTCGGAAGATATCCAAGCATCGCACAAACAGCACCAAGTTCTGCAGAACCAAGGTAAACTTTGGCATCCTTACCCATACGGTTGTCGAAGTTTCTCGTACTTGTAGAGAAGACGACCGCACCGTCTCTAACACGGGCCTGGTTCCCCATACAAAGCGAACATCCCGGGACTTCCGTTCTCGCACCCGCTGCACCGAAGATTGCATAGTATCCCTCTTCGGTGAGTTCCTGCTCGTCCATCTTTGTCGGAGGACATACCCAAAGTCTCGTTGGAACGCTGCCCTCACCTTTTAGAACTTCACCCAAAGCTCTATAATGACCGATGTTGGTCATACACGAACCGACAAATACTTCATCGATGATGTGTGGTCTTTTTGGATCTGCGAGAATCTCCGTTAGTGTTGCCACGTCATCCGGATCATTTGGACATGCGAGGATAGGCTCTTTGATCTCGTTTAGATCGATCTCGATGACTGCAGCGTACTCTGCATCTTCGTCTCGCTTCATAAGTTCCGGATTTTCAAGCCACTCTTCCATTCGCTTGATACGACGCTCTAATGTTCTGTGATCTTCATATCCTGCATCGATCATCGCTTTAAGCAGTTCGATGTTGGACTTGAGATACTCGATAACAGGTTCTTTGTCAAGATGAACCGTACAAGCAGCTGCACTTCTCTCCGCACTTGCATCCGCAAGCTCAAACGCCTGCTCTACTTTGAGTTTTGGAAGACCTTCGATCTCAAGGATACGCCCTGCAAAGATGTTTTTCTTACCTTTCTTCTCAACTGTCAAAAGCTCCTCTTGGATCGCTTTGTAAGGGATGGCATTGACAAGGTCACGAAGTGTGACACCCGGCTGCATCTCACCTTTGAACTTGACAAGAACAGACTCCGGCATAGTAAGCGGCATAGAGCCTGTTACAGCGGCAAACGCGACGATACCCGATCCGCCTGGGAAAGAGATGCCTATAGGGAATCTTGTATGAGAGTCCGCACCCGTACCTACCGTGTCAGGCAGACACATTCTGTTAAGCCAAGAGTGGATAACACCGTCACCAGGGCGAAGTGCCACACCACTTCTTTGAGCAATGAAGTCAGGGAGTGTATGGTGCATCTTGACATCGGATGGTTTTGGATACGCCGCAGTGTGACAGAATGACTGAAGAACCAGGTCTGCGTTGAAACCAAGCGCTGCAAGCTCTTTAATCTCATCACGTGTCATAGGTCCGGTTGTATCCTGGCTACCGACAGTCGTCATGACAGGTTCTACATACATACCGGGTCGTACTCCTTTCATGCCGCACGCTTTACCGACCATTTTCTGCGCGAGAGTGTAGCCTTTGCCTGTATCAGCCGGCTGCTCCGGGCGAAGGAAGATATCGTCTTCACCCAGACCGAGAACTTGTCTGGCTTTTGTAGTAAGACCACGACCGATTATGAGCGGGATACGCCCGCCCGCTCTTACTTCATCAGTGATAGTATTTGGCTTGAGTTTGAATGTAGCGATCACTTCGCCGTCTTTCTCGACTTTCCCTTCATAAGGATAGAGATCGATCACATCACCCATCTCCATCTTTGTCACATCAAGCTCGATAGGCAGTGCACCGGAGTCCTCTGCAGTAGCGAAGAAAATAGGTGCAATGATACCACCCAGCACATAACCACCCGTTCTTTTGTTAGGAACACCCGGGATATCCTCGCCAAGATGCCACTGAACAGAGTTGATACCGGACTTTCTTGAACTTCCGGTTCCCACCACGTCACCAACATAAGCGACCGGATGACCTTTTTTCTTCAACTCTTCGATGGTGCCGATAGGGTCGTCCATTTTCGCTTGAAGCATAGAAAGTGCATGCAAAGGGATGTCACTTCTGCTCCAAGCTTCACTTGCAGGGGAAAGATCGTCCGTATTTGTTTCTCCAGGAACTTTGAAAACAGTGAGAGTGATTTTCTCAGGAAGCGGTTTCTTGTCTTTGAACCACTCTGCGTTTGCCCAAGAAGCGAGAACAAGTTTTGCCGCTTCGTTCCCCTCTTTGTAAAGCTCTTCCACATCATTGAATGCATCGTATACAAGAAGCGTGTGACTGAGAGCTTTGACTGCCGCTTCTACAACTGCAGGATTGTCAGATTTGAGTGCATCGATAAGAGGCTTGACATTATAGCCCCCAAGCATTTGACCTAACAACTCTACCGCTTTTTCAGGGCTGATAGCGTCAACTTCGACTTTCCCTTGAACGATATCGTTAAGAAATGCCGCTTTTACATATGCCGCATCATCGACACCTGGCGGTACTCTGTTTTCAAGCAGATAGAGATTTTCCTCCATATCACCTTCGTTGTTTTTGATCATCTCAATCAGTTCGACCGTCCACTCAGCTGAAAGTGGAAGCGGAGGAATCCCGAGCTTCGCTCTCTCTTCTACATGTGCTTTATACTCATCCATAAATGCCATAGCAATGTCCTGTTAATAAATTTATAGAAATGATTATAGCTTATTAAGGAAACGAATTTTTTTATATGTTACGAAAAGAAACATTTTTTTGATTTATTTTTCATAATTGTTT
>JALUFE010000010.1 GCA_027052175.1 Helicobacteraceae bacterium
AAGTGCAGCATGCACATCTCCTATTTTGTTTTTTTCAAGTAGATTACACTCAACGGAGGCAGGGTGATCTCGATGCTGTTTTTGCGGCCGTGTCGCTCTTTGGTAGATGATTTTAGGGTGCGAAGCTCTTTGCTCGAACCGCCGAAGAGGATATTGTCGGAGTTGAATATCTCTTGATAAACTCCCTTTGCAGGAACACCGAGTTTGTAGTTGGTATGCTCTTTGTCGGCGAAATTGCATATGATTACGATCGGTTTTTGGTTTCTTGCACCTTTTCGGACAAAAGCGATCACATTGGCCCGGTAGTCGTTCTCCTTTATCCATGAAAACCCCTCTGCGATGACATCGTTTCTATGGAGGGAGGGTTCCTCTTTGTAGAGTTTGTTGAGGGTTCTGACACAGTTTTGCACACCCTGATGCCCAAAATGCTCCAACAGATGCCAATCCAGACTCCGGTCGTAGTGCCACTCGTTGAACTGGGCGAACTCTCCGCCCATAAAGAGCAGTTTTTTCCCCGGATGTGCCGTCATCAAAGCGTACAACGCTCTTAGATTGGCGAATTTTTTATAATTGTCTCCCGGCATTTTGTTTACCAGCGAACCTTTCATATGTACGACTTCATCGTGACTCAGCGGCAGTATATAGTTTTCATTGAACATATAGACGAAGCTGAAAGTCAGATCTTTGTGATGATGCTGCCTCAAAATCGGATCGACTTTCATGTATTTCAAAATGTCGTGCATCCATCCCATATTCCATTTGTAGCCAAATCCTAAGCCGCCTTGATCGACCATACCTGTAACCATCGGATAGTTCGTGGACTCTTCGGCGGCAGTTATGATGTCGGGGAAGTCTTTATATACGGCTGCATTGAGGTCTTGCAGGAATTTCACGGCACCGCGGTTTATGTTCGAACCATCTTCGTTGGGGATCCATTCTCCCTCTTTTCTGGCGTAGTCGAGATAGAGCATAGAGGCTACACCGTCAACCCGCAACCCGTCTATATGGTACATCTCAAGCCAGAACATCGCCGAGCTTATCAAAAAAGCACGCACTTCGTTTCTGTCGTAGTTGAAGATGGCGCTTTTCCATTCGGGGTGATAGCCCTTTCTTGGATCGACATGCTCATAGAGGCAGGTTCCATCAAAATTTGTCAATCCGTGTCCGTCGTTGACGAAGTGTGAGGGCACCCAATCAAGGATGACACCGATGCCGTGTTTGTGCATAATGTCGACAAACCGCATAAAGTCGTGAGGAGAACCGTATCGCGATGTCGGTGCGAAGTATCCCGTCGTCTGATACCCCCACGAGCCCTCAAACGGATGCTCCATAATCGGCATAATCTCTACATGCGTGTAGTTCATCGCCACAAGATAGGCTGCGAGTTCATGCGCGGCTTCGATATAGGTCAGATAGCGGTTGTTTTCTTCGACTTTTCTTCTCCATGATCCCAGATGGACTTCATAGATGGAAATGGGTGCTTTGTGGGCGTTATGCTTGGCTCTGTTTTTCATCCATTTTGCGTCGTTCCAAACATAGCCGCCAAGATCATAGACTCTCGATGCGGAGTTGGGCGCAACTTCCGCATAAAAGGCGAAAGGGTCGGCTTTGTCCTTGTTGGCGTGCTCGTTGTCGGAGTCTATGAAGTATTTGTAGGTGCACATCGGTTTAACGCTGCTGATAAAGCCCTCCCAGATACCTGAGCCGTCTTCACGCCGCCTTAGATAATGGGCGTGTCTGTCGTAATGATTGAAATCTCCTTGCACCGAGACACTTTTGGCATTGGGCGCCCATACGGCGAAATAGACACCATCCTCATCCTCGCGCCGCATTGGATGAGCGCCGAAATGTTTGTAGAGTTGAAAGTGCGTCCCCTCTTTGAAAAGATAGATATCGAACTCGCTAAAAAGCGATACATCGTAAAAAACTCTATGCTTCATCATATTCTCCTCGTTTGTGCCGCAATGCGAACTCATACACCTTAGTATACTCTTTTGCCGAATCTTCCCAACTGAAGTGCTCCCTCATCGCAAAGCGCTGCATCTTTGCAAATGCTTCCTTTTTGTTCTCATAGACATCCACAGCCCATATAACGGTGTTGTAAAGCGCCTCCGGCGTGGCATCGTAAAACTTGAATCCGTTGCCGGTTTTAGAGTTTTCGTCAAAATTGACGATCGTATCATCCAGGCCTCCTACCGCTCTTACGATCGGCAAAGTGCCATAGCGCAGACTGTAGATCTGGTTGAGCCCGCACGGCTCGAACAGCGAAGGCATCAAGAACATATCGCATCCCGCCTCTATCTTGTGTGCGAGTTCGTTCGAGTAGCCGACATGCACGGCGAAATTTTTACGCAGATGCGCGACTTCGGAGAAAAAACTCTCCGCCCAACTCTCCCCCGTGCCGAGCATAACGATTTGGATGTCGCTATCGAGTAGGCTGTGGATCACATTCGCTATAAGCTCTATGCCTTTTTGTTTCGCAAAGCGTCCTACAAAGCCTATAAGCGCAACATCGTCACGAAGATCAAGGCCGAAACGCTGCTGCAAATCGCGTTTACAGAGCTGTTTGCCCCGCATATCGTCAAAATCGTAGTTTTTTGCGATGAAGGGATCGGTCGCGGGATTCCACTGTGTATAATCCACCCCGTTTAGGATACCAAAAAGCTTGGAGCTGTGCGCTCTTATGTGTCCATCCAGCCCGAAACCGAACTGGGGTGTCTGAATCTCCTGCGCATACTTTTTCGAGACGGTCGTGATGGCATCGGCTTCGGCGATCCCTCCTTTTAGGATGTTGATGCCATCGAGGCTCTCAAGCGAGTGGGGATTGAAATACTCCCATCCCACTTCCAAAACTTCGATATCCTCTTTTGGGAAGTAGCCCTGATGTTGGAGATTGTGGATCGTCAAAACGCTGGCGGCATAGGCGAAGTCATGAACGAATCTCGTCTTTAGAAGAAGCGGCAAGGACGCTGTGTGCCAGTCGTTCGCGTGGACGATATCGGGTGTGAAGTGCAGCATCTTGCAAAGTTGGAGTGCCGCTTTTGAGAAAAATATGAAACGCTTGTCGTTATCGGGATATCCGCCGTTGTGATCGCCATAAAGCCCAGCGCGTCCGAAATACTCTTCATAATCTATAAAATAGATCTCCACATCGCTTTGGGGCAGTGTCGTTTTGAAAACACCCGCCCAGAACTCACCGAGCACACCCATGGGTACTCCAAGAGGCTGGGGGATCTTTTCGAGTTTGGATGTCTCTATGCAGTAGTATCTTGGCATGACAACGATGACATTGTGGCCGAGTTCTTTCAAGGCTTTGGGCAAAGCACCCGAAACATCGGCAAGACCGCCAGTTTTTGCAAAGGGTACGACCTCCGCGGAAGCAAACAGTATGTTGAGTTTTTCAGTCATGGTAATCCTTTAGCAAGAATGCACCCTCAAGTGGAGCATCTTCGAGTTGTGAGAGAGATATCTGCAGATTTTTCGCCGCAAGCGGCAAAGCGTATGCGGTGATCTTTTTTTCAACGATTGCAAGCAGATGAGTATTCTCTGCAAGCACGCCGCCGCCAAGTATCAGGATTTCGGGATTGAAGAGAGTGATCGTCGTGCCGGCGGCATATAAAAGAGCCTTGAGAAACTCGTCATAGATTTGTTGTGCTTTGTCATTTTTACTTTGAGCGAACTCCTGCAGTGTCGATTCCGTTGAAAGGTCATAGTACTGTTTCCAACGCAAAAGAGCGTTGCCGGAACAGAAAAGTTCGATACAGTTTCTCTTGCCGCAATTGCATACAAAAGGAGCCTCCTTGTATGGGATATGTCCAAGTTCCGTTGCGATGTTTCGACTTCCTTTTATAAGCCTTGATCCGCTCAAAACGCCAAGCCCAAGACCCGTTCCCACATAAAGAGCGCATATATCCTGTGAATCATGTGCCTTTGCTTCGGCCAAAACGGCGCAGTTGAGATCATTTTCTATGAAAAGTTCGACATCGTATCTGTGTTGTATGTAATCCCGTATATTATGCCTGTCTATCTTTATGTGCGGAGAGTCGAGGATGACACCCTTTCTGACCTGTCCGGCATAGGAGATGAAAACGGCCGTGATATCTTCTTCTTGTGTCAGCATCTTCTCTACGAACGCGCACAAACCGATCTCTGTGCTTTTGAAAGAGCCTTTTTTGATGGAGTGATTGTCTTCTCTTATCTCATAGCGCAGATAGGTTCCTCCTATGTCTATGCCCAGCTTCATACGATCTCCCTGTAGAGTTGCAGATACTTTTTCGCACTTTTGTCAAAAGAGAAATCACATGTGAGATTGAAGTCGATGATCTTTTGAAGTTTCTTTTTGTCTTCGTAGAGTTTTAGGGCTCTTTTGAGAGCATGGAAAAACTCTTTTGTGTTTTGTTGGGTATAGCCGATGCCTTGACCACACACCTCTTTGCCCTCATGGACGCTGTCTTTGAGACCGCCGACTTCGTGCACTACGGGGATGGCGGCGTTGTTCATCGCGATGAACTGGTTCAAACCGCACGGCTCGAAGCGTGAGGGCATCAACAAAAAGTCCGATGCCAGATATGCCTCATGCGACAAACTCTCTTCGTATCCTTTAAAAAAGCGGAAATTTTCGTATCTTCGATCGAGCCCTCTAAGCGCATCGCCATAAAAGGCATCCCCCTCTCCAATGATGAAAAGATCGAGCTCTTCGTTTTGAAGCTTCTTGAAGGTTTCGATAAGCAGATCGATCCCTTTTTGTTCACATAAACGGCTTACCATGATAAAAAGCGGGCGGGAGAGGTCTGCAAATCCCATCTTTTTGCAAAAAGCGCGTTTTGCGGCTCTTTTGGAGCGCATATCCTCAAGCGGGGGAAACGCCTCGTAGTCTATGCCGTTGAGGATGCCGCTTAGCTTTTCTTTGTGCTTTTGCAAAAAGCCATCAAGACCACATCCGAACTCAGGGGTGAGGATCTCGCGTGCATAGGTTGGACTGACGGTCGTTATGGCGTCGCTACAGGCGATGCCGGCTTTGAGCAGATTGACTTGGCCGTAAAACTCCAAAGCCTCCATCTGAAAATACTTCTTGGGAATTTCCAAAAGATCGAGGATGGATTTGTCGAAGATGCCTTGATAGGCAAGGTTGTGTATCGTAAAGAGCGTTTTTATCTTCAGGCGGTGCTCTTTGACGAACAAAGCGGCAAGTGCCGTGTGCCAGTCGTTGAGATGGAGAATATCCACACCCAGTCTCAAAGCAAGCTCTACGACCGCCATACAAAAGATGCCAAAACGCAGCGCATTGTCCGCGTAGTCACCGTTTGCATCTCCATAGAGGTGTTTTGTCTGACTGAGATGCGGCGCTTTGATGAAGTAGGTGTTGATTTCTTTTTCTTTTTTGCTAAGGACGAGGATGGGAAAATGCTCGCCGTTTAGGGTTATGGTGAAGTTGTCGCAGGGTTTGTAGAGATCTTCTTGCATAAAGCCATATAGCGGCATGACTCTGCAGATATGTGTATATTGTTTCAAAGCAAGCGGCAGAGAGTATGCGACATCGGCAAGTCCGCCCGTTTTGGCGTATGGAAAGATTTCGCTCGATGCAAAAAGAACATCCATCCTCACTCTCCTCGTAACAGCTTCGCACAGGTTTCGGGCTCTATGCAGTTGATGGCGGTTTCGGCAGAGATCTCGAAGCCTGCGAGTGTGTAGATTCTTGGCATGATCCTGATATAGAAAGTGAAGTTTCTTTCCATATCTTTGAGATATTTTTCGTTTTCGAAGTTTTCGTTTACCGGGGCGATATGGAAACTGAGATTGTAATCGAATCTGCCCAGTTGGCGTTGAAGTCTGCCAAAAACGTTTTTAAGCAGCTTTGCCAGTTCCAAGAGTTCTTTTTTGGAGCAGCGGCTGAGATTTGGAATCACTTTGACAGGAGCGATGATGACTTCAAAAGAGAAAAAACTCGCATAAGGGCAGTAGGCGGCAAATGTGTCCGACTCTTCTATGATTCTGATTTTCGCTTCTCTTTCGTTGTGTATCATGTCTTCGACAAGACCTCTGCCGTGAATGGAGTAGTAGTTGTGATTTCTCTTTAAAAAATCCAGTGTACTTTGCGGCATGATCGGCAATGCTATAAGCTGGGTATGGGGATGTTGTTGGGAAGCACCGGCACTTTTTCCGCTGTTTTTGAAGATGTGCAGCCAAACGAGCCTTTTGTCTTTGCTCAAATCTTCTATGCGTGCCGTAACCGTGTGCAGATAGTCGAAAATCTCCTCTTTGGAAAGAGAGACGAAGGTACAGTTATGACAGGGAGTCTCAATGATGATCTCATGCGCGCCGAATCCGTTGAAGTGTTCGAAAAATCCTTCTCTTTGTGAGGTGTTTGGCTCTTCGATCTGTACGGCTTTGTAGAGGTTCGGCACGACGCGGGTGCGCCATCCTCTCTGGTTTGGTTCGTTTTCCCGCAGAGCGAAGATTTCAGGCGGGGTGAAATCCTCATGCCCCTCGCAAAAAGGGCAGTTTTTTGTATCTGTCTTGAGGGTGTCACATTTTTGATCGATATTTGGGCGGTGCAGACGCTCGGGTGCGATGATGACGTATTTGTGATGGAGTTTGTCATATCGTATCTCAGACATCGTGCACTTCCAGTGTGATCTCCAACTTCAGACTTGAGATGAAACTGCCGCTGAAGATGAAGCTGATTTGTTGCGGAATCTTTTCAAAACCGTTTTCTGAATGGGAGATCGTGTTGAGTATGTAGGCGAAAAGATCGCATTTTCGATTGAGTTTGACGACGATCCTCTTTTTTGTGAAGTCATCGTCGATAACGAGTTCGTCTATATCGTGGAGAGAAAGCCCATCTTCTATGGTTTCACCGTTGAAAGTGACGGATCGGGGGTGTGCGAAGTGGAGGTTGAACTCTTCTGCAAAATGAAGCCGGTCATCGTATGTCGTTTTGAATTTGCCGCTGAAAAAGAGAGTACTATCTTTTATGAGATAGCTTTTTTTCAGTTTCGATGGGTGTTTTTCTCCGTTTATATAGATGCCCCCCTTGCGCACAAAACCTCTCTTTTTGAATCTAAAAGGCATATTGGCAAAATCGCCTGCCTCTTTGAAATTTAACTTGCAAAAACGCTCCAGATCAAACGCATCGCAAGAGAAGTGTTCGATAAATGAATTTTTTGGATGCCAGTCGTAGATAAGCTCCTCTTTGAGTGAGGGATCGATCTTCGCGGTTTTGTCGTGGATTGTTTGTATGACCTCTTTGTCATGGGGTTTCTCTTGGGTTTTTGCCTGTAAAATCTCTTCGTGGTAGCTCTCTTCTCTTCGCATGATGCAGTTTTGCCAGTTAAAAAGTGCATCGAGCGAGCCGAGTTCGACCACTTGCGCGCCCTGTTTTGCCGAGATGACGACACTGAGTGCGGATGTCGTGACTTTGAGCTCGTCATAGCCGTCCTTGTCGATGTCGATGCGTTCAAAATCCCTCTTGCGTTCTTTTTTTTCAATCGATAGAAGATATCTGTAGGCATTGTCGCGAAGGCTCGGCAGATAAAAGCCGCCAAAGACACCATGCCAGAAAACATCGTTGGTCTGCAGTCTGTAGAGTGCATCTTTGGAAGCTTTGTCGAAGTGTTTCTGTTTTGCACTCAGCTGCAGCATCCGTTTGTGCAGATAGTTGCTTTCATGATATTTTACAAAGAAGTTTTTCCAGATGCCACCTTTTATGGTGTAAAAGGATGCTTTTTGTTTGGCTTCTTTGAGCAGGAGTGCATTCTCGGCGCTCAGACTCCACTCCCCCATCTCCTCATAGGAGCAGTTGTCCAGATAGGCAAGCCCCAACGGTTTGTTTTCTTTGAGGTACTCGCTAAAATGCTGCAGGCGTATCGCTTCGTTGTCCAAAACGGCTTGGACGAATCTCTCCAGCCATTTTTGCCCATAGACCCACTCGTTGGTATCGGGCCAAAGACCGAACTTCTCGGCATCATCGAAAATGATCGCGGCGGAATTTTCCTCTTTTTGATATTCCAAAACAGTTTTTACGGCATTTTCCACACTGGAAAACGGCAGGGTATAGCGCAGTTTTTTTGAAATGGGAAACAAAGAGAGCTCATACCCATCCTCTTCGGTTATGTAGTAGCCGTTCATTCGATCGGCATCGTAGCCGTTGCTGGTGAAGTGGTAGTCATCCACCATCGTGTAGCGCACCCCGATTTTGTGCAGATTTTTTGCCAGTGTCGAGTCCCAGACTCGTTCTGTCAGCCAGATTCCCTGCGGTCTTGTATGGAAGTTTTTTTGGATGGCGGTGTTGAGTTTTTTTATCTGTGCGGCTCTGTCTTTTGATGGTATCGAACTTAAAACCGGTTCGTAGTAGCCGCCGCCGAACCACTCGATCGAGCCTTGTCGTGTGAGTGTCTGCATATTGTCAAAAAGTTTCGGGTATCTCTTTTTAATGGTCTCAAGCAGCCAGCCGCTGCAGTGCAGAGAAAACTTGAACGACGGATATCGAAGCATCGTCTCGAAGAAGGGCTCATAGCATAGTTTTACGGCACGATCTACCGCTTCGTCGAAGTTATCTACGGGCTGATGCATATGCACGCCAAAGAGTAAAGATACTTTTTTCATACTTGTCCTATATAAACCAGTTTTTGGCATAATCATCTTGCAAATCCATCTCCAGCTCGCCAAAACTCGGCAGTGTCTGTAGCGGACTTGAATCTTTTGCTATCTCGAAGCGCAGCCATATCTTTTTTTCCTCTATCTGCGCTTTACCCACTCTTATCTCCAGCCACTCTGCACACGCTGCTTCTATCTCGATGCCTTGAGCGGTGCTTGTTTTGTGTTTGAAAGAGATTCTCTCACTCCATCCGATCGGATCGATGATAACGGTAAGCATACCATTTTTGCATAATTTTTCTATATCGCCTTCGAATGCGAAATAGAGATACTTCTCATCCTGGCCGTAATATATCTTTTTGACGGGGGCGGTATTGGACTGCATTGTCGAGAACTGCTTGCTCTCATCTATCACGCCGCATCCCATCCATTCGAAGAAAGAGTCTCTCTTTCCATCGATAGTCGGTGTTATTTTCGACTGCGGTCGTATCCAGAACTTTGTACTGCTTTGATCGTTGCTGATGGGGATGTAGAGATCATTCGGCACGGAGATACCGATAAGTTCATATATCTCTATAAGATGTTTGCGAAATAGCGCATCGAATTCCAGCGTGAAATTCGTGTAGTGGTCGCTTCCGTACCACCAAAACCAATCAGAACACTCTGCTGCGAGAAAGTGCTCGGTGATTTTGGCTTTTGTCGTTTCGCTCAGCGACTCTTTATGGTGTTCATAATCTTTTTTTGTCAAAAAGAGCAGCTCCCACGCACGCGTTTTCTCATCATCTCCTACCCATGTATCGAAGTTGCCCTCTATCCAGCTGCCGGGAGCGAGATTGACAAGTTCGCGTGCAGGAAGATTTTTAATTGCATCTACTCTGAGTGTTTTGCACCAGGAGGAGGCTTCGAGTTTGGCATAAAGTGATTGGAAAAAGTCAAAAGCGTTGTTTTTGTAAAACTCCCAGGCGTTCTCTCCATCCAATATGACGAATACCGTCGCAGTGTTATTGTGATTTTGGATCTGTTGCAGATTGGAGAGAAAATCCTCCGCTGCCTCTTTTGGGTCTTTGTATCGGTACTCGAATCCTATCAAATCACTCAAACGATGGTCGCGAAAGCCTATGAGCATATCGTTGTAGTTGTAGGGAGAGTAGATGAGGTTTTTGTTGTTTGTGCGGAGGGATTTGTAGAGTATAACTTCGTCCGTGGCTATAAATTTCACGCCCATTTTCCCAAGCAGCTCTATGCTGAGTCTATCTACCGCACCCTCTGCCGGCCAGAAAACATCCGTTTCGTATCCGAATGTGTCATAAAAAAGTTTTTGGGCTTTTTGGATGTGCAATGCTGCATCTTCTTGGAGACATTCATGATTTTTTGGGATTTTTGTATGGGGATTTGCTTTTTTTGCGTTTTGCATATCCAGTAACAGCGGCAAAATAGGATGATAAAAGGGTGTCGTGGCGATCGTTATGCGCTTTTGTTCATAGAGCTCTTTGTAAAAGGGCCATATCCCGCGTATGAAGTGCGACAATGTTTCCAAAAGGATCGTTTTGTCTTCGCCTGTGAAGTCGCGTCCTTTTTGTACAAGATGCTTCACAAAATCGTTCTCTCTTTTGAGATAGTTGCCGCACCAAGAAAGGATGAACAACACCTCCAGATCCTGCAGTTCTTCATCATCGAACGAGTCTTGGCGGTAAAGCTCCTCATAACGTTGCAGACCTCGAATCATCGTTTCGTAGTGGGCACTTTTGCATATCTTGATCAGCCACTTTTTTTCCGTTTCATCCATTTTGGATGGATGCTGCAGCCACATGGAGAGAAATTTGTCGTTTTTTGCGGGATTGTCGTAGTACAGCTTCATCTGCTCTATCAGTGTGGGGGTTATGTTGAAAGTCGCTTGGATATTTTCGTATCGACTCATCATCCAAGGCATATCGTAGTAGTCTTTGATGGCATGTAAAAACACCCAGGGCATCTGCATGATCCCCTCTTCGTTGCGATAATCGGGCTGGTGCATATGCCAGATGAAGCTTAGATTCAAAACACTGCCTCACTCTTTTGAAAATTTTTCAATCATAGCAAGATATTTCGTGTGAAGAGCTTCTCCTCTTTTTTCATCGACTGCCTGAATGTAGAGATTGAGATGCTCGCTGTATTGATCAGGTATCATCAAAACCCAGTCGTTGGTATCTTCCCAGATCTTTACGCCTACTTCCGAAGAGGACTTTTTCCCTTTGGCGTACTGCAGAAACTTACGCATCATTTTTCCTTTGAGTTTCTGCGGGCATGCTACTTTGAACTGCTTGTAGTAAAAACTTTCCAGAGTGCCGACAAGTTTGGACAACGAGACCTTGTGTGTGCTTAAAAGCTCCATGACTTTCAAACTCGCATACATTGCATCACGGGTATAGGTAAATTCCGTAAAAGCGAAATTGCCATCAAGTGTGGCGATGAGATCGTACTCTTTGAGCTTCTCGGCTTTAAAATCGTTGTATCTGCCTCTCTCGATGAGAAGATGTTCAAAATACTTTATATCCGGTGCCCAAAGCGGCAGAAAGACCTTTTTCTTCTCCTTCCCTGCTGCACTGCGGTTTAACAGCTCCAAAACCGCATACAATGTCTCGACTTTGCTTAAAACGGCGCCGTTGTCCGCTATCAGCGTTAACCGCTGCGCATTTGGGTAGATCAAAAGTCCCATGTCGTAGTTTAGGCATTTGACTATGTTTGAAACGTTTGCGTGCGATCTTTTTTCCAGCGCGGCGATGTTGGAGAGTTTCTGTTCGTCGTAGTAGGCATTGAGGGTGACATGTTCGACTCCCATCGCGTTGATGATTCTTGGAAACACATCGACCGTCGTTCCATGCATCAAATCGACAACCACTTTGAAGTTTTCGTGCTTGACGATCTTGTGGTCTATCTGTTCATCGATTTTGCGTTCGTAATCAATACATTCAAGATGATGTTCACTCTCTCGTATACGTCCTATGGTGTTGAAATCGACCCGACGGAATTTTTCCGTAAAAAAGGTTTTTTCTATTGCTTTGGCTGATTCGGAGTGTATCCGCATCGCTTCATCGTTGAAAAAAGTGATCTCTGAACTTGCCGTGTCGTTGAGACAGCGTTTGAAATGTACGCCTGCACTTAGAGAGTTGTTGTTTGCAAGCGTGTAGCGAAGTATGGAAGGAGGTACCTCTTTTAAATCAAATACGTTGACACCCGAAGAGAGCAGACCGCCCAAAAAGGCGCGTTTGAGCATGCGGGAGTTTTTGTCATGATCACGGCCGACGACGACGGTCGAGCGGACTGGCAACTGCGCTCCGAGTGCCTCTGCGAGTTTTGTCGCCATTTCGCATGAGAGTTCGATGTTGCTTTTGCCGTAGACGCTTCCCTCTTCGAAAATGGAGTTTTTGTATTTGCTTCCGAGGATGAGGTTGTTTGTTACAATCGAAGCGGGTTCTATCTTTTTGTCCGGCCAGATGATGACATCTCTCTCGAATCGAGTCAATTCTCCGACTTCACATCCTTCGGCCAAGATAAGACCGGCGGTTGCCGTGACGTTTTTTCCGATGATGTTGTCGTTGCAGATGACGCAGCCATCCATCAGCGCATGGCGGCCGACTTCGATATTTTCCCAGAAAACGGAGTTCTTGATCTTGCTGGAAGCGCCTATGGTGACATTTTTTCCAATGACGCAGTTTGCAAGTTTGACATTCTTTTTGATCGTAACGCCGCTCTCAAGCAGAACCGTTCCAACGATCTCGACAGAATCGTCGATGTCGTTTCGCCCCATCGTATAAAGAACACCGTCGGGATATTTTCTCTTTTTACCCGGGATTTTGAACTTTACCTCGTTGTTGAGGATATCTTCATATACCTCTCTGTAGCTTTGCGGATTTCCGACATCGCGCCAGTAGCCTTTGAGAGTGTATCCCATAAGATCTATACCCTTCTCCATCAACAGGGGAAAAAGGTCTTTGGCGAAGTCGAAATTCTCTCCCTCCGGGATATAGTTCAAAATCTCGGGTTCAATGATGTAGATGCCGGTGTTGATGGTGTCACTGAAAACCTCTCCCCAGCTCGGCTTTTCAAGAAACTTTTCGATGACATTCTCTTCGTTGGCTATGACGACACCGAATTGCAGCGGATTTTCGACCGAAGTCAGACCGATGGAGAGTTTGGATTGTTTCTTTTTATGAAAATCGAAAAGTTCCCCAAACTGGAAGTCGGTGACCAAATCTCCGCTAATGACGATGAAGTTCTCCTCACCTATGAGATCTTGCGCGAGTTTGACGGCACCTGCCGTACCGTAATCATCATCGGGTAGAACATAGCTTATGTTTATACCAAATGCGCTTCCGTCTTCGAAATAGTTTTGGATGATTTCGGGTTTGAAGTACAACAGCACTATAAACTCCGTTATACCCAACTCTTTGAGCATCATCATCGTATGTTCCATCATCGGTTTGTTCATAATCGGCAGCATCGGTTTGGGGCGTGAGTGTGTCAAAGGTTGGATGCGCGTACCGAAACCACCCGCCATAACAACTGCTTTCATAGTATCTCCTCTATAATCTTTTTGGCTTCACTTTGAATGGCGGCCAAGTGTTCTTTTGAGAGAAAGCTTTCGGCATAGATTTTGTATATGTCTTCTGTTCCGGAGGGGCGCATGGCAACCCAGCCATTTTTTGTTACGATCTTAACTCCGCCTATGGGAGCGTCGTTCCCCGGTGCTCTTGTGAGAATCTTTTCTATTTTTTCACCGCCAAGTGTTTGTATGCCGAGGGAGTCCGCATCGAGATTTTTGAGTTTTTGTTTCTGCTGGAGTGTCGCAGGGGCGTCTATGCGGGCATAGTAGGATCTCCCAAACTCCTCTTCGAACTCCGCGTAGATATCCGCGATATCTTTACCGGTTACGGCCGTGATCTCCGCTGCAAGCAGTGTCATGATGAGTCCATCCTTGTCCGTTGTCCAAACGGAAGCGTCTTTGCACAAGAAAGAGGCACCTGCACTCTCTTCGCCTCCAAAACCGAGCCATCCCTCAAACAGACTTTCGGCGAACCATTTAAAGCCTACGGGTACCTCATACACCTCTATGCCGAGTTTTTGGCAGACTTTCTCTATCATCGAGCTTGAGACGAGTGTTTTACCGACTTTGAGATCTTTTGTGAAGTTCTTTCTGTGGGTGAAGAGATACCAGATGGCTACACTGAGGTAGTGATTTGGGTTGATAAGTCCCCCTTTTGGCGTCACTATACCGTGTCTGTCGGCATCGGTATCGTTTCCAAATGCCAGATCGTAACGCTCTTTGAGTTGCAGCAGAGAGTTCATCGCATAGGGCGAAGAGCAGTCCATACGGATTTTTCCGTCATGATCGAGGCTCATAAACGAGAAGGTGAAATCGACATAGGGATGGATGATATCCATATCGAGTCCGTAACGCTCTTTTATCTTTTCATATACCTGTATGGAGGAGCCTCCAAGAGGGTCTGCAGCGAGTTTGAAGTTGGCGTTTTTTATCGCTTCGATATCGATGATCTGTGAAAGTGCCTCCACATAGGGAGTGATGAAGTCATACTCGGTGACGAATTCCGACCGGATCGCCTCTTCGTAGGAGAGCAGCGCAACCTCTTTGAGACCGTTTTGCAGGATCTCGTTGGCGCGCTGTTCTATAAGTGAGGTGACGTCTGTGTCGGCGGGTCCGCCGTTTGGAGGGTTGTATTTGAAGCCGCCGTCTTCTGGAGGATTGTGCGAGGGTGTGATGACGATGCCGTCGGCTTTTTCGTTTTCGTTTTTGTTATGCTCCAAAATAGCGAAAGAGACTAAAGGAGTGGGGGTGTAGACTCCCTCTTTGGCAACGGCGACCTTGATGCCGTTGGCGGCGCAGACACGAACGGCGCTCATCTGTGCCGGGGCGGAGAGGGCATGCGTGTCTTTGCCCATATACAGGACTCCGTTGTATCCCATCTTTTTTTTGTATTCGCAGACCGCCTGTGTGATTGCCAGTACATGGGCTTCGTTGAAGCTTTTTTTCAAAGCACTTCCCCGATGTCCCGATGTTCCAAAACTCACCCGCTCCTTTTGGGAAGAAACGTTTGGACTCAGTTCATAATACTCGCCAACGAGCAGCGGGATATTTGTCAACCTCTCTTTTGGCACTCTTTTGCCGGCTAAAGAATGGAGCATAACGATACCTTTGTGTCAGAGTTTCGAGGCCATATAATCAGCGACTTCAAGCAGTCTTTGTGAATATCCGTATTCATTATCATACCATGCCATCACTTTTACCATCCTTTTTCCTACGACTGCAGTGGAGAGTCCGTCTACGATGGAGGAGTGACGATTACCCAGTATATCCGAAGAGACGATTTCATCCGTTGTAAACTCCAAGATGCCCTTCAACTCTTCCCTGGAGGCTTTTAAAAACGCTTCATTGACACTTTGAGCGGTTACATCCTGACGTAACAGTGCGACAACTTCGGTAATAGCTCCGTCGGGAACGGGAACACGCAGAGCCATAGCCTCCATTTTACCCTCAAGTGCGGGGATGACTTCGACCGTGGCTACGGCCGCTCCTGTTGTAGTGGGGATGATGTTGACGGCGGCTGCGCGGCCGCGTCTGCGTTTTTTGGCACGTTTGTCCACCGTTACCTGTGAAGAGGTGTAGGCATGTGTTGTGGTTATCATCGCGTTTTCGACTCCGAAGCTCTCCTCAAGCACTTTCATCACAGGTGCAAGGGAGTTTGTCGTACAAGAAGCGTTGGAAACGATATGGTGTTTCGCCGTATCGTACTTTTGATGATTGACGCCTTTGACTATCGTCAAATCCACGTTTTTTCCGGGTGCGGAGATAAGCACTTTTTTCGCTCCGGCTTGGATGTGCTGCACTGCCAGCTTTCCGTCGGTGTAGTGCCCTGTACAGTCGATGACGATGTCGATATCCAGCTCTTTCCATGGCAGCTCAAGTGCATTGTGGCTACTGACGATCGCTATCTCGTGACCGTCGATGATGAGCTTCTTCTCCTTTGTCTGTATGTCAAAATCCGCACGTCCGTGGACGGAGTCGTATTTGAGCAGATAAGCCGCATCTTCAACGCTCGATGTGTTTGCCGCGACTATCTCACAGTTTTGCGGCAGAGCGTTGATATAGTGTCTGAGCACTTGGTTTCCTATGCGTCCAAGACCGTTGATTGCTATACGTTTTTTCATGATGTTTCTCCTGTTTGTTGTAAATTTTTCGAGATGGGGATGTAGAATTTTTGAAGATAATCTTTCATCATCCTTCTTGCACTGAATTTCGGCGGTATGCTCATCATCGCCTCCTTCATCTTCGCTATCCAGCCATTTGGCACTCCGTTACTGTCGGTATTATAATAAAGCGGTACGATCTCTTTTTCAAGTAGTTCGTAGAGAGCTTGTGCGTCTTTTGCATCATCGGAGGGTTCTTCGCCGAAAGCCCAGCCGTTTTTGCCGTTGTAGGCTTCCGGCCACCAGCCATCCGGTACGGAAAGATGCAGCGTGCCGTTAAGAGAAGCTTTCATGCCGCTCGTGCCGCAGGCTTCCATCGGGATTTGCGGATTGTTCAGCCAAATATCCACTCCGTGAAGCAAATATTTGGCGACATGTTCGCCGTAATCTTCGACAAAGGCTATCCTGCCTCTGAATCTGGAGTCCTGTGCCGTTTTGAAGATATGCTGCAGTCTTTTCTTGCCTTCCATATCGGACGGATGTGCTTTGCCTGCAAAAATTATCTGAACAGGCTTTTCCCTGTTGTTGAGTATCTTTTCAAGTCGCGACAAATCATGTAGTATTAAATCAGGTCGTTTGTAGCTTGTCATACGGCGTGCGAAACCTATTGTCAAGATATCCGGGTCCAAGAGCACACCTTCAGCGATGGCTACGAGCGGATCGATCCCCTCTTGGGCATATTTGATGCGTACACGTTCTCGAATATAGTTCACCATCGTGACTTTACTGTTTTTTTTGATGTTCCAAAGTTTTTTGTTTTTTATGTCTTTGACAAAACTCCACAATGCCGCATCGTCTTGTATCAGGTTCCATTTGTCTCCAAGAGAGCTTTTTAAGATCTCGGAGAGTTCGTCGCTTATCCATGTAGGCAGATGCACTCCGTTTGTGACATAATCCATAGCAGGATGCTTTTCCCCCGTTTTTGGCAACACATGCTCCCATATTCCGGCGGAGACATCACGGTGTTTTTTACTTACGGCATTTCTGTTTTCGCACAGATTCAGTCCCAGTACGGTCATATTGAAGCCCGCATTCGGGTCATCTGGATTGAGTCCGAAACTCATAAACCGCTCCTTGCTCATTCCCAGTTTTTCCCAGTACTCTTTGAACGAAGCGCTTATCAAGTCGAAGTGATAGACATCGGTTGCCGCCTGGAGCGGTGTGTGTGTCGTGAAAACCGAACTCTTTTTCACTTTTTCTATGGCCGTATCGAGGTCGAGCTGTTCGTTTTCCATAAAACTACGCACTCTCTCAAAAAGAGCGAAAGCGGGATGTCCTTCGTTGAGATGCAAAATGGAATACTCGATTCCCAGCTCTTCAAGTACGCGGTATCCGCCGATCCCGAGGACGATTTGCTGGCGGAGCCGCTGGTTGATGTCGGATGTGTAGAGTCTCGATGAAATCAGCCTGTCCCACGGATCGTTCTTTTCGATGTCGGTATCGAGCAGATAGAGTGTGACTCTGCCGACGTTTATTTTCCACACGCTTGCATAAACGGGAGGATCGACAAAGGGAACTTTGATCGTAAAATGATTGCGCTCTTTATCCACAACGCGCTCTATCGGGGCGACATCTTTTTCTATGGGCTCTTCAGCGCCGTTTTGCCAACCGTCCGTTCCGATGAACTGGCGTACATACCCTTTTGGGTACATAAAGCCTATGCCTACCATCGGTAAACCCATATCGCTCGCTTCTTTCAGTATATCTCCGGCTAAAAATCCCAAACCTCCGGAATAGATAGGAAGGGAGTGGTGTAGACCGTATTCCGCGCAGAAATATGCAATGGGAAGCGGTTCGTCCGCATAGACGTTTGTGTCGTTCATATAGACTTGGAACATATCGTAGACATAGTGGTATTCACGCATGAAGTACTCGTTTTCACACGCCTTTTGCAGCTCCTCTTCAGACATGTTTTTCAGCATAAAGATCGGATTATGGTTGCTCTCTTTCCACAAATAAGGATTGAGCAGTTTGAAAAGATTTTTGCCACGCGGGTTCCATGTCCACCACAGATTCAAAGCGATCTCTCTCAATCCGCTCAAAGTATCTGGTAACTCAGGTACTGCTATATTAATTGAAGGATCTTTATTCATAATTCATTCTTATTAAATTATTTCCATGTATATATAGCTTCATCTTCAAGCATCATTTCTATCTCTAAAAGACGGTTGTATTTCGCCAATCTCTCACTGCGTGAGGCTGAACCGCTTTTGAGGTGTCCGCCATCCATCGCTACTGCAAAGTCTGCCAAGAAGGTATCTGCTGTTTCACCAGAACGGTGGGAGAGCAGATATCTCCAGCCGTTGTCTCGACACATTCTTACAGCATCAACAGTTTCAGTGACTGTTCCTATTTGATTGAGTTTGATGAGTGAAGAGTTTGCAGTATGTTCTTTAATGCCTCGTGAAATAAACTTGGTATTTGTGACAAAAATATCATCGCCGATGACCTCTATTTTATCGCCAAGTTCTGCTGTAAATTTTGAAAAACCTTCCCAATCTTCTTCAGCTAATGGGTCTTCCCAAAAGATAATAGGATATTTCTCAACCCACTCTTTTGCTAAGGCTATTAAGTCATCACTTGTCTTTTTGCCGGCTCCCGACCATTTAAGGTCATAATTTCCTTTTTTGTCGATGGAAAAAGAGGTCGCCGCACTGTCTATGCCTATCATGATATCCTTGCCAGGCTCAAATCCAGCGGCTTCGATGGCCTCTATAATAAGCTCCATAGCCTCTTCATTACTGCCTAAATTAGGTGCAAAACCACCTTCATCGCCTACAGATGTCGCAAGTCTACGCGCAGCCAAAATCTTTTTAAGTGCATGAAACGTCTCTGCTACATAACGCAGCCCCTCACTAAAAGTCGGTGCGCCAAGTGGCACTGCCATAAACTCTTGAAAATCGACACTGTTATCTGCATGCTCTCCACCGTTTAAAATGTTCATACATGGTACAGGGATGCGTCTTGCATCTGCACCTCCGAGATATTGGTAGAGTTCAAGTCCGCTTGAAGCTGCGGCTGCTTTTGCGGCTGCCATTGAGACACCTAAAATCGCATTTGCACCTAAGTTTGACTTATTCTCCGTACCGTCAAGCTCTATCATAGCTCTGTCTATTTTTGCTTGTTCTTTTGCATCCATTCCTACAACAAGAGCTGCGATTTTCTCATTGACATTTGCCACTGCGTTTAAAACACCTTTTCCACCGTAGCGAGAAGCATCTCCATCTCGAAGTTCTACTGCTTCATACTCCCCTGTACTTGCACCCGAGGGTACAGAAGCAGAGACCTTTGTGCCATCTTCAAGTTCCATTAAAACACGTACTGTAGGATTGCCACGTGAGTCGAGTATCTCTAATGCTTTCACGCTTTTAATTGTTGAATTTGCCATATGCTTATCCTCTTTTCATCATCGATTTGAAAAATACCTGCTGAGCGAGTTTGCCGAAGCTCTCGGTCAGTGTAGGGTGTGGGTGGATCGCTTTGAGGATGTCCATCGCCGTCATCTCGTTCGCGACGATGAGCGATGCTTCACCGATGAGACTCGAAGCATCTTCGCTGACTATCTCCACACCGACAATGACCTGTGTTTT
>JALUFE010000011.1 GCA_027052175.1 Helicobacteraceae bacterium
CCTAAAATGTGTAGTACATAGCAAGTGTAAAACGCGAAGATCTCCCAAAACGCGATAGAAGTGTGCCGCTGGCTGCCGGATCTATATGCAGGTATTCACTTTTGAGGATGAAATTCTCAAAGAGTCTGGTTTTGAACGTAGCTTTGATAACCTGCTCGCCGTTTTGGATATCTTTCAGGATGCCGCCTTTGAGTTCGCTGTTTCCGACATCGTTGAAACTCATTCGCATTGCGAGAAAAAGATCGTTGTCGTACACCTCCGAAATATCCACATTTTTTAATTTTGTATCGTCACTGTAGAGGTATCTGTAGTACTCTCCAAAGAGTGTTATATCACTTTGACCCAACACTGCATAGAGGCTGTGTTCCACTCCCGCACTGAGTTGCGTATAGTCGCTTATGGTATCGTTCTTAATTACGTCTGTGTAAGCGAGTTCCGTTTTGAAAATCGTATCGTTGTAGATGGCATGAGCGAGCAGCAGCACTTTGTTCACGCGGTAGGCGTATTGGGCAAGTGTATTCGCATCTATTGGAATGTAGCTGCGTTTGTTGTCATAACCATGCAGGAAAACGATGCTTGCTTCACTGTCGAGATAGGTGTCGTTTACGAGATTTGTTTTGATGTAAAAAGTAGGGGTGTATCTTTTGTCCTCTAGTTGCAGCTTTTTGTCGTAGCGCATCGCAAACGGAGCGTAGGGAGTGGTGTCTGTAGGGAGTTTGAGATCCTCTTCGTAAAACTTTACGCCTATTTCCAAAGAGTTCTCGTCGAAATAGCGCGTGATATCGCCGCCCCATGCGCCGTATTTTGCACTTTTGTCAAACGGATCTTTGAGATAGTTCTTTTGGTTGTAGACATCGGCGATACTAAAGCCCTCCATCTCTCCCCAGAATTTTACTCTTTTACCAAGTGATGCACCGTAGTCACCTTTTTCCTTGCTTAAGTAGAGTTCATTAAGCAGAAGATAGCGCCTCTGTGCATACTTCTTGCTGTAGAGGAACTCGATCTGGGCATCCGTTTGAAAAGAGTCGTTTTTCAAAGTAATCTTGCTGTTCCCCTCTGCCGCTATCTCGTTGTGATAATCGCTGTATGCCGCCCCGAACAATCCCATCTCCGTCTTTTGCTCAAATGCCAACAAGCTCCCCAAAGAGAGAACAAGTAAGAGTATGATCCTCATCGTAAAACCCTTTTTGAAAAATCTTTTTTACTTAGTCCCGCTTTTATCGTGTCGCTCTCCCAGGTCAATGTGCTCTCTTTTTTGTTTTGAACATTTTTTATAACGATTTTATGCACTCTGTAGATACCCTCAAGTAAAACATAGTCGCTGAAATATATCTTTTTTAGAAGTCGTCCCTGTTTATCGAAAAACTCTCCGTATCTGGGTAGATTCTCTTTGGTATCTATGTAGAGTATCTGCTTTGAGTAGCCGCTGTGTTTGTCCTTTGGGATGCGTACGACTTTGTAGTATCGTTTACTGTTTTTTGTCACTATCTTCGCCTCTTGCGGGTAAGTGTAGTTT
>JALUFE010000012.1:0-2003 GCA_027052175.1 Helicobacteraceae bacterium
GCATCATCGGGCTTTTGATAGTGATGAGTATCATCGCTTTATGGATATTTATAGAGCGAATGATGTTTTATAAAAGCGTGAAGATAGAGGAGTACACACACCGCGACGAACTCGAACTCGATCTCACCGACAATATCAGCATAGTCAGCACCATCGCCTCCAACGCTCCTTATGTAGGTCTGCTTGGAACGGTACTGGGGATTATGCTGACATTTTATACACTCGGTGATATCGGCGCGGTCGATGCAAAGCGGATCATGATAGGACTTGCTATGGCGCTCAAAGCTACGGCTATGGGGCTTATAGTCGCCATCCCCGCTATAGTTTTCTATACGATCCTTAACAGAAAGATCGAAAAAATCCTCACAAGATACGATATCCTAAATGAAGAGAAGTGATGGCACGCTGTAAAAAACCAAGAAAAAAGTTCGATGAGATCAATGTCATCCCATTTATCGACATAATGCTCGTGCTTCTTGTCATGGTACTGACAACCGCCACTTTCGTCAAGCAGGGTGTCATCCCCGTCGAGCTCCCACAAGCCAAAAAAGCGACAAAAGAGAAACCCAAAAAAGAGCTCACGATCTCCATCAAAGCAAACGGCGACATCTTCATCGACAAAACGAAAATGGACAAAGCGACACTCAAAAACAGGCTCTCCTCCATCCCTAAAGAGCAGGTCGTGGTGCTGCGCAGTGACAAAAACGCCAAATTCCAGGACTTCGTCACCGTCATGGATATCCTCAAAGGCATAGGACACGAAAATCTCTACATAGTCACCAAAGAGTAGCCATTGTATTAACAACGCTTATGTTACAATAATAAAAAGCACTCTCAAAGGAGGCTGCCATGAGTGACAAAGCGAAGATAGAGATAGACGGAAAAAGCTACGAATACCCGATACTTGAAGGCACACGCGGTCCAAAAGTCGTCGATATACGCTCCTTTTTCAAAGATACGGGGATGTTTACCTTCGATCCCGGTTTTACCTCCACAGCCAGTTGTGAGTCGAAGATCACCTTTATAGACGGTAACAAAGGGGAGCTGCGCTATCGGGGAGAGCGGATCGAAGAACTCGTCAAAAAGTACAACTACCTCGAAGTATGCTATCTGCTGCTTAATGACAAGCTTCCATCCAAAGAGGAGTCTGAGGCTTTCGATAACGAGATACGCCACCGCTCTTTTGTCGATGAGGGGATGAAAAAACTCTTCGAAGCCTTTCCAAGAAGCGCACACCCCATGGCGATGCTCTCTTCAGCCGTAAGCGCACTCTCAGCCTTTTATTTCGATCATCTTAAAATCGAAGATGAAGCGGAGTATGACGAAATGGCCAAACGCATCATCGCAAAGATCCCCACCCTTGCAGCGATGGCCTACAGACGCAACCTCGGTATCCCCGTCATCTACCCCGATATCGATCGCTACTTCACCGAAAACTTCCTCTATATGATGCGCGCCTACCCTGGCGGCAAGTTCCACAAAGAGCCGGGCAAAAAAGCGCCGACGACCATCAAGGAGGTCGAAATAAGAGCGCTCGATACGATCTTCTCACTCCACGCAGACCATGAGCAAAACGCCTCGACCACGACCGTGCGCAGTGTCGCCTCTACCGGAGCACATCCCTATGCCGCCATCTCAGCAGGCATCGACGCACTATGGGGGCGTGCACATGGAGGTGCGAACGAGTCGGTCATAGCACAGCTTGAGATGATAGGTAATGTCAAAAATGTCGAGAAGTTCATCGCCAGGGCGAAAAATCCAAACGACGACTTTAAACTAATGGGATTTGGTCACAGAGTCTACAAAAATTTCGACCCTAGAGCGCGCATCCTTAAACAGTTTCAAGACGAACTCAAAGAGGAGCTGCAACTCGACTCAAGACTGATGGAAATAGCCGCAAAGATAGAGGAAATAGCACTAAATGATGACTACTTCGTCTCTCGTAAGCTCTACCCCAACATCGACTTCTACTCCGGTGTGATCCTCACTGCTCTTGGCATCCC
>JALUFE010000012.1:2013-5359 GCA_027052175.1 Helicobacteraceae bacterium
CCCAAAAATATGTTCACAGCCATCTTCGTCATCGGCCGCACCGTTGGCTGGATTACCCAGTGGATAGAGTTCAAGAAAGACAAAAGCTCCAAGATCGCCAGACCACGCCAGCTTTATACCGGCAAGTAAAAGCCTGCCTTTAAGATAGTTTCGTATTTTTAAGACGCAACGCATTTGCGATAACGGAAACGGAACTGAAGCTCATCGCCGCAGCTGCGATAACAGGCGAGAGCAAAATACCGAAAAACGGATATAAAACTCCCGCAGCGACAGGTACGCCGACACTGTTATAGACAAATGCAAAGAAGAGATTCTGTCTGATATTTTTCATCGTGGCTCTTGAGAGTCTAAGAACCTTGACAATACCAAGGAGATCTCCTTTGATAAGTGTCACTCCTGCACTCTCGATCGCTACATCCGTACCCGTTCCCATTGCGATCCCGACATCTGCCTGTGCAGGAGCCGGTGCATCGTTGATGCCATCTCCCGCCATTGCGACAACGGCCCCGCTGCTTTGAAGCTCTTTGACGACATCGGCTTTGCCGTCAGGCAAAACATTTGCATACACCTTCGAGATACCCAGTTTTTTGGCGACTGCATTGGCAGTAAACTGGTTATCTCCACTGAGCATAACGACGGTGATACCTTCGTCACTGAGTGTTCGGACAGCCTTGATGGAGGTCTCTTTGATAGGATCCTCGATAGCGATCAGCGCACAATAACTGCACTCTATCGCCATAAATACAATCCCTTTGGCGTCATTTCTCATCCTATCTGCCATCTCTTTTATCTCATCAAACGAAATCCCCTGCTCTTTTAAAAACTTTTCACTTCCAAGGAGAATCTTTTTGCCCTCTGTTTGGGCCCTAACGCCTTTACCGGGAACAGCTTCAAAATCATCTACACTTGTGAGAGTGACATTTAAACTTTTTGCATACTCTATAACGGATTGTGCAAGCGGATGTTCACTTGCACGCTCCAGTGAAGCAGCATATTTCAAAAGTTCATCTTTGTCGAACTCTTTGGATGTGATAAAATCGCTCACCTTCGGTTTGCCCTCAGTGAGTGTCCCTGTCTTGTCGACAACCAATGTATCCACTTTTTCCATAGTTTCAAGTGTTTTCGCATCTTTTACAAGGATACCCGAAAGTGCCGCTCGACCGGTCACAACCATTATAGAGATCGGAGTAGCCAGCCCAAGAGCACACGGACAGGCAATGATCAAAACAGAGACCGCAGCTACGATCGCATATGCAAGTTGAGGTTCTGGACCGACAAACCACCATCCGATAAAAGCGGCAACAGCAGAAAGAACTACGGCAGGGACAAAGTAACTAGAAACCGTATCTGCGAGTCGTTGAATAGGTGCACGCGAGCGCTGAGCCTGAGATACCATCTGAACGATCTGAGCAAGCATCGTATCTGATCCGACTTTTGTTGCCTGCATGATAAGTGTACCGTTTTTATTGATCGTTGCACCGATAAGTGTGTCTCCCACACTTTTTGGAACCAAAATAGGTTCTCCCGTTATCATCGACTCGTCAATATTGCTTTGCCCTTCAAGAACTACACCGTCAACCGGGATCTTCTCTCCGGGTTTGACTCTGAGTTTGTCACCCACTTGAACAAGCTCAAGATTGATATCCTCTTCATTTCCTTCATCGTCTATGATCCTGTGTGCCTGTTTCGGTGCGAGATTGAGCAGGGTTTTTATGGCCGTATTGGTTTTGCTTCTTGCTCGAAGTTCCAGCACCTGCCCCAAAAGAACGAGCGTCGTAATGACGGCCGACGCCTCAAAATAAACATGAACAACTCCATCTTTCGTATGCATCAGCGGTGGAAAGATCTCGGGAAAAAAGAGAGCGACTATACTGTAGATATAAGCAGCCCCAACCCCCATCGAGATAAGAGTGAACATATTGAGATTCCATGTTTTTACAGACTGATATCCTTTAACGTAAAAAGGCCATCCTCCCCACAAAACTACCGGAGATGCCAGAAAAAACCCTATCCACTGTATCATCCGTGCCGAGAGAGATGAGGGGATATACTGTGGTGCGAGATCGTTTGTCATCGCCAGTACGAAAAGAGGGATCGATAAAACCGCACTTACCAAAAAACGCCGACTCATATCATCGTACTCTTCATTCTTTTCTTCTGCCTCTACGGTTATCGGCTCAAGATGCATACCGCAGATAGGACAGTCCCCCGGCTCATCTTGGATGATCTCAGGATGCATAGGGTATGTATATTGTGTTTTTACCGTCGGCAGTGCTTCTAGCTCTTTTTCAAGGGTCATACCACACTTTGGACAATTCCCCGGATGATCTTGATGAATCTCAGGATGCATAGGACAGGTATAAAAAACATTTCCTATCTCACAAGAATCATCAACACAGTAAATATTTGCTTCCTCTTTGTTGTCCCCACTCATAATACACCTCCAAATCAGTGTTTCAACTGCTCTTTTTTCCGTTTGTACTCTTCTTCGTCGATCTCACCGTTGGCATATTTTTTGTCTAAAATATCCAGCGCAGATTCTTGTTCCTTGGTGTTGCCGTTTATAACTGCCTCCTCAGCGTAGCTTCGGCTATGCTTCGTCGGTGTGCCTTGCACTCGAATGCCGCAAAAACCACTCAGTTTATGATATGGTGCGTAAGGTCAGTTATATAAAACAGAGCAAAAACAAATAGCAGCGGAACAATCCATCCAAATCCCATTCCAAATCCCCAATCATGCATAACAAATCCTTTTTTTATTTTTCATTAGAACCACATTCTTATCCCCACTGTTACATAAGTCTCGTTGAGTGGATTATAGCTGTTTGTTTTACCAAAGTTCTTCGCCCACTCTACACCGACATAGGGTGCCACCTCTCTTCGTATCTCATATCTGAGCCTGGCTCCCAAGGTTATATTGGAGATGCCCGAGCCGTATTGCATCTGTGGAGCATCTTTGGAGTAGGCATCAAGCGTGAATTTTGGCGTAAGGATGAGCTTTTGCGTGATAAGCGCTTCATACTCCATATCCAAACGAAGTCCGACATTGCCGTCATCTCCAACAAGCAGTGCGGCGCGTGTTTCAAAGAAGTAAGGAGCAAGTCCTGAAAGTGCAACGACACCCCATGTTTTATCGTACGAACCCGCTACATCGTAGCCTATACCCACCTGCACATCCCAAAAAGGGGCAACGGCTCGGGAGTAAGTAATGAGGCAAAAATAATTTCATACCCAATGAGATGAGTTTCGTTCAGATTTGTAGGAAAATCGCTGCAGTCGTAGTTATTCTACTTCAAAGCGATTTTCGTGCAAAGATGAGCGAAAATCATCTCACCCCAAAGGAGCAG
>JALUFE010000012.1:5369-19211 GCA_027052175.1 Helicobacteraceae bacterium
CTTGTGCCATCAGCTTTTTCACCTTCGGAATAGATATAAACCTTGTTGAGGTCATATCCTGCGTATCCGTAAGTATCCCAGTAGAGCGTTTTGTCATCATTGAACTGATACTCAAGATTGTCCGCAGTGAAACTGGCACGAAATATATCGCCTCCGCCTCCTGCAAAAGCTGCTGTTGCCAAAGATAGCGAAAGTGCGAGTTTTATGAGTGAATTTTTCATTGTATCATCCTTATGCCACCACGACTTTTCTAAACATATCCGTCATATGATAGAGAAGATGGCAGTGATACGCCCATGCCCCTTTGGCATCGACCGTTACTCGAAAGCTGATCTTCGATCCCGGCTGGGAGATGATAGTATGCTTGCGTACAAGATGCTCCTCATCACCCGTCTCCAGATCGCTCCACATTCCATGCAAATGCATCGGATGATTCATCATCGTGTCGTTGATGTAGGTGATGCGAAGCCGCTCACCGTAGTGAAACTCCAAAGGCTCGGCCTCAGAGTACTTTATACCGTTGATCGACCACATATAGCGATCCATATTGCCCGTAAGATGCAGAACTATCTCTCTGTCTGGGTATCTCTCCTCTTTTGTCGATCGCAACGAGCGCAGATCGGCATAGGTTAGCACGCGTCTGCCGTTGTTGCGAAGCCCCACACCCGGATCATCCAATCTGTACTGTGGATTCATCGCCCGCATCGTCGTACCGACACCCCTTTTATAGGCAGTTTTGTGATAGGGATCGGTTTCTTCAGTCCCTGCATACCGTTGGAGTCTTTCATCTTCATCGAAGCCATATCCATCCCTTTGCTCATCCCCATATCGACAAGTGTGAGAGCCTGCCTTGGATCCATTGGCGGGACACTTGCCAGTACATTTGCATCCGTCGTCAAATTTCCAAGCGCATACCCGCTTCTGTCTATACTCTGCGCAAAGATGGCATAGGCATCAGCATCTTGCGGCTCTACAATGACATCATAGGTCTCTGCCACCCCGATGCGAAACTCATCGACATCCACAAGCTGTATGTTGTTTCCATAGGCTGCGACAACCTGCATCTTCAAGCCGGGTATTCGCACATCGAAAAAGGTCATCGCAGCCGCGTTGATAAAGCGCAAACGGATCTTCTCCCCTTTTTGAAACATAGCGCTAAAACGCGTGGCAGGATTTTGTCCATTCATCAAGAAGGTGTAGGTATAGCCCGTTACATCGGAGAGATCGCGATCGGACATTCGCATTTTGTTCCACATTTCCCGCTCTTTGAAAGCCTCAAAAAATCCCTTCTCTTTCACTTCGGAAAAGAAATCGCCTACCGTTCGTTGGTTGAAGTTATAATAATCTGCCGAGAGTTTGAGCTTTCTGTAGATGGTCGATGGTTTTTCATCGGAATAGTCCGAAAGCACTACGACATACTCTTTGTCATACTCAAAAGGTTCCTTCTCTTTTGGTTCGATAACGATAGCGCCATAGAGACCCGTTTGCTCTTGAAAACCTGAATGGGAGTGGTACCAGTAGGTACCGCTTTGGCGAACCGTAAAGGTGTAGGTACATGTTTCACCCGGAGCGATTCCCTTATAGCTGATACCGGGTACTCCGTCCATCTCAAAAGGTAAAACTATACCGTGCCAGTGGATAGAGGAGCTTTCATCCAGATTGTTCGTAACATGAATCGTAACAGTATCTCCTTCACGCCAGCGTAAAGTCGGACCAGGCAACATGCCATTGACGGTTGTCGCGTATGAAGGCTCTCCCGCTACATTGACAAGTGTCTTCCGTTAAGTAAAACTCGGTTCCCGAAAGTTCCGTCGTTTTTCGCCTTTGCTTTACTTCGCTCTCTTTTGCACTTAGCGCCATACCTGAGAGCAAAGCTGTAGAAGCGACGATACCTTTGACAAATGTTCTTCTTGATAAATTATGCGGTTTCATAATGCTACCTTTTTTTCTGATAGCACCATTGTATTGGTTTTATGTGTATTGTTCGTGTATGAATGAGTCGCAGTGTAACAAGTCAGATCTATACGGAGGAGATAAAAAAGCCCGAAGTTTTCCGGGCTAGAGGGTTACATAGTGTAGTCAAGAACCTTTTTGGCTCTTTTGATCATCTCATGATCGACACTTCTGTCGTCATGCTTGACCTCTTTCATGATATTTGCTAGAGTAAGCAGCAAACCACCTGCGATCTCAGGAAGTCTTTTTTCCAACTCATCCTCGAGTGCAAGTGTTGCCGGATAGTGTGCCATTGTACCCATGACATCTTTTACTTCGATCTCTTCTTCGAGCTTTTTAAAAGCGTCGATGCTCTTTTCAAACCCTGCAGTTAGGGGCACATCACTTACCCAGATCACATCTCTTGAGTTGTACTTCGCGTTGCGCTCGCCTGCGATCAAAAGATCGTAAACTTTTTGATCAATTATATCCGTTATATCTTTCGCGTGGCCTTTTGCTATATCAAGACCCGCACCTTTTCTAAAAATTGCTTGGAGTTTCGTAAATCCTACTACTGCCATTTCACATCCTTTGTTTCTTTTTTCAGATGCAAGTATAGAGTGTTTTCTCCAAGCAGTCTGCCACCTAAGTGGACAAAGAAATTATTTCGCTCCGCATTTCCCTGCACCGCATTTCATCGCCGGCTTCTTGCTTATGCCGCCGCACTTGCCGCTGCCACATTTGCCGCCTGAAGCACATGCCTTCATTTCTTTCCATTTTCCATGAAAATTATCATATAACCACGAAGCCACTGCATTTTTGTCTGCTTCGCTCAAACTTACACCTACCGGTGGCATTACACCAAACTTCTTCAGTGCCATCGGCATACAAAGTGATTTTTTGGCATCTGGATGCGTGATGTAGTCTTTGACAAACGCTACAAAATCCGCTTTTTTCGGATGGAAATGCTTGATCCTCGCACTTACTTTATTGATCGGCGGTGCTTTCATTGTCGCCATAAACTTCTTCATCATTGCCTGTCTAGCCTGTAGCGGGAGCTTTTTCATCATCTGCTGTCGCTCTTTCATATCGACTACTTTGTGACACATCGCACACTTCGCATCAAACACCTCTTGTCCGCTGCTTGCGAATAATCCTCCGGCTATCAAAGCCATCAACAACAACTTTTTCATCGTCTTCCTCCTTTTTAAGTCGACATAAGTATAGCATTTTTTTATCTATTTCACTTTCTCATTTCTAAAGAAAAGATAATACGCCGAAGGCAGTATCAAAAGCGTCAGCAGTGTCGAGCTGATAATCCCTCCTGTGATCACTACTGCCAATGGGTACTGCACCTCACTGCCTACACCCGTGGCATACAACAGCGGCAAGATGCCAAAAAGTGTCGTAAACGCCGTCATAAGGACAGGACGCAGACGAAGAAGTGCCGCATCTTTGAGGACTACTTTGAGATCGACATCGGGGAAACGCTCTTTTAGCTCATCGATGAAACTCACCAGTACGATACCGTTGAGGATCGCCACAGCAAAGATAGCCAAAAAACCGATGATCGCCGAAATCGAGAGATACACTCCACTAATAAGCAGAGCCGCTATACCGCCGATAAGCCCAAATGGGACGTTGAGGAAAATAAGCAGCGCTTTTTTGAGCGAATTGAATGCCGTATAGAGTAGCAGAACAATCAGCGCTATCGTAATCGGGATGATCACCATCAGTCGCTGCGTGGCCTCTTGCATATTTTTAAAGTCTCCCGCCCAGCCTATGTAGTAGCCTGCAGGCATATCGACTTTCGCTTTTATCTTAGCATCGGCTTCTTTGACGAAACTCGCGATATCACGCCCCTCGACATCGAGCGAAACAACGAGATAGCGATTTAAGTTCTCTCGTTTGATAAATGCCGGCACATGCAGCACGCTCACTTTGCACACCTCATCGAGCCGAACGAGTGAGCCGTTCTTGCTTCGAAGCGTAATTGATTTGAGACTCTCTATATCTTTTTTGGCATCTTTGACTTTTGCCACAACCCCAAAGCGTTTGATATCTTCAAGCTTCTGCGTGATCGGCTCTTCACCAATGCCGTAACGGATGATCTCCATCACATCGTTAACATTGATGCCATACCTGGAGAGGGCTAGAAAGTCAGGCTCTATCTTGATCTGTGCCTGTCCGAGTTGCGTCTCTATCTCGACGCGCTCAAGTCCCTTGACATCGGAGATGACCGAGGTTATCTGCTTGGAGAGGCGATCAAGCACTTTTTGGTCACTGCCGTATATCTTGATGGCAAGTTCCGCTTTGACCCCCTCCAAGAGCTCCTCTATACGCATCGCGATAGGCTGGGTTGGCACAAACTGCACAAATGTAAAGTGACTTTGCAAGTCGTCACTCAATTTTTTGGTAAATTCTTCAAGATTGGAAGTGTTTTTCAGACTCAGCAGTATCTCCATATAGTTTGGCTGCGCCGTCTCCCCCTTCTCGCTCCGCCCTATCATCGCAAGCACACTGCTTATGCGATCCGGATAATTCTTTAAGATGTACGCTTCTATCTCTTTGGATGTGTCTATGGTCTGCGTCAAAGCCGTCCCGGGGATGGCGATGACACGGTACATGATCGACTCTTCATTGAGTTCGGGTATAAACTCCCTCCCCTGCTTTGTCAGATCATATGCCAACAAAACAAACACGACACTTACAATAGCGATGATAAGCTTTGAATGGTTCAGTGCAAGTTCCAGCAATGGCGTATACACCTTTTTAATCGCTCGCATCACAGCGTTTTCACTGTTTTTTGCAGGCTTGAGCAAAAGTGAGAGAAGAACCGGCACTAAAATGAGTGCGACCGCCAACGATCCAAGCATAACGAAAACGATGTTGATCGCCATCGGTGAGTAGAGCTTGCCCGCAAGTCCGTCCAGACTCAAAAGCGGGATGAAAACCGCAACGATGATAAGCACGGCAAAGGTAACCGGCTTTGCCACCTCTTTGGCACTCTGCGCGATAAGTTCCAACCTTGGAGTATCTGGATGTTCATGCAGCTTTCTATAGCTGTTCTCGACTATGACGATCGTCCCATCGACAATCATCCCAACTGCGATCGCCAAACCGCTCAGACTCATCAGGTTGGCACTGATGCCGTAGTACTCCATAAGCAAAAAAGCGATAAGCAGTGAGAGCGGCAGTGAGAGAATGACGATAAAAGCACTTCGCAGCTCAAATAAAAACAAAAAGAGCACGATAATGACAAGCACGACACCGCTTAAAAGTGCCGATGTCATTGTATTTACCGCTTTTTTGGTTATCTCCGTTCTGTCGTAGATCACATCGAGTTTGACACCCTCAGGCAGTGCGTCGTTGATGGTTGGGATCTTTTTCTCTAGTCTCTCGACGACCTTGGCGGCATTGGTTGCCGTTCGCTGCAGTACCATCCCAAAGACCGCCTCTTTACCATCGACCGTAACCGCACCAAAACGTGGGGCGTTGTCCACTTTCACCTCTGCCACATCTTCGATAGTCACCGCCTGTCCTTTGATGGACTTGACAACCGTCTTTTTGATATCGTCTATGCTCTTGTACAGACCCGCTCCACGGATAAGGTACTGCTCACGGTTGAACTCCAGATACTGCCCACCGGCGACTTTGTTGGAGTTTTGTATGGCTTTGACGATATCGTCGTAGGTGATGCCGAAGTTCTGCAACTTTTTCGTATCGATCAAAACACTGTACTGCTTGTCATATCCACCCCAACTGACCACGTCCTCCACACCCGCGACACTTTTGAAGATGGGGGAGACGACATACTTCTGATACTCACGAAGTTCTCTTAGATCATGCTTGCCGGTCGTGTCTTTGAGTCTGTACCACAGTACCTGTCCAAGTCCCGTCGTATTGGGGCCGATCTCCGGCTTGCCAAACCCTTTTGGGATGTCCACTTTCTGCAGCCTCTCAGCTACGAGCTGACGTAGAAAGTAGATGTCGTAGCTGTCTTCGAAAAAGACCGACACATAACTTAGTCCAAAGATGGAGTTACTCATGATAAGCTTCACACCGGGCATCCCAGAAAGTGCCGACTCAACCGGGTAGGTAACGAGTTTTTCTATATCTTCAGCCGAGTTTCCGGGACTCTCCGTATAGACGATCACCTGCTTGGGAGTGATGTCTGGAAAAGCGTCTATGGGGATCTGCGTGTAGGCTCTGTACCCAAACGCGACAATGGCCAAAAAAGCAACGATGACAAGAAGTTTGTACTTCAGTGAGAGGTCTATAAGTTTGTCCAACATAACACCCTCCTTTAGTCGCCATCGCCAAGAGAGCCTTTAAGCAGGGCTGATTTAACATAGTAGGATTTCCCACTTATGTACTCCTGCCCCGCTTTTAGACCCTCAATGGCTGCGTATTTGTCATCAGTCGTTATGATCTTCACGACAGCTATATCGTATGGTGCTTCTTCCTCTTCTTCACTCTCTTTTTTGGCTTCACTTGCCTCTTCCTCTTTTGGCAAAAAGACGACCCATTCGTTGTTGAAGAAACTCAGCGCACTCTTTTTGACCGCCAAGTAACGCTTTTTCTCTCCAAAATAGATAGTCGATCCGACAAACGCGCCGATAAAGAGCTTCTTATCCCCTTCGATGGCTGAGAGCGCTACTGCACGTTTGGTCTCTTTGTCCACCTCCGGAAGTATCTGTGTGATGCGCGACGGTATGGAGCTGCCAAAATAATCCAAAACTATTTTGTCACCCTTACGCAATGTTTTTGCATAACGCAGAGGAATGTAACTCATGGCATAATAGGCATGCTCTTTGACGATGCTTACGATATTACGCTCTCTGTCGACACTTGCATGCAACGGCAACTCCAATGAGGCGACGATCCCGCTTGTGTGTGCATAGAGCGTGTATGCCGATGTCGGTTTTGCAAGTCGGTCGGGATCGACTCCGATGGAGCGAAGCTGTGACTTGAGTGTATTGAGTTTGGAGAGGAGTGCATCTTTTTTGATACTCTCTCGGTTGAGCTCCTGCAGGGAGGTCATCCCTTTGTCATACAATCGCTTCATGGAGTCGTAGTTCTTTTTCTGCGCGGCATACTGCTGCTTGAGTGCAAGGTAGGATGCTGTCATTTTCGAAAGTTCCGGAGAGTCTATAAGAGCTACTTTCTGCCCTTTGTGAATCCTTTGGGAAGGTGCGACGAAGTATCGCTCGAGATGTCCTGCAAGCAGTGAGGTTACCTCCTGTTTGGCCGAAGAGAGCTGGATGATCTGCGAGTTCACTTCGAGTTTCTGCGCAAAAAGATGCTCTTTGACCGTGTCCATCGGCAGTGACTCCTCCCCAAAAAGTGCCGCTACTGTCATAAGTGTGAGAAATATTTTTCTAATCATTGTATTTTCCTTGTAGATAGTTTGTCTCGATGATATTGCGCTCATATTGCGCTTTAGCGTCAATGAGTGATGCTTTTGTTTTGATAAGGGCTGCCTTGACCTGTTGCAGCTGGACGATGTTGACATTGGCTATGCGGTAAGCCTCTTCAAAGAGTGCAAGCAGTTCTCCACCCTCTTTGAGTCCTTCTTCAAGCCGCTTGATGAGCCTCTTTTGCAGCGCGCGCTTTTTATTTAGAGCGATCAGTTTTATATCGAGAGAGCGCTTGGTATTTTCTGCCAGAAGCTTGGCACTTTTTGCTTCGAGCATCGCTTTTGTGCGCTCCTCTTTTCTGGTATTGAAAAGGGCTAGAGGGATGCTCATACCCACACGATAGATATCGTCGTTAGGTTCCCCTTCGTATTCGGCATAGATATCTATCCATTCGATTTTATTGGCAAAGAGACGCTCTTTTGAGTCTGCCAAGGCAGCTCTTGAGCGGTGGAGTTGCAGCAGTGGATTGCTTTGTATGGTCGCTGCTGCGAGCTGCTCCGTATAGTCGCTTTCAAGCTCGATCTCTTTGGTAAAACCGGCAAAACCGAGCAAGTCGTAATAGCTTTGCAATTTTGCAAGTTCCGCTTGCCGCTGTTTGGCAAGAGCGAGTTTGTAATCCAGCTTGGACTGGATCATATCTGCCTTGGAGATCGTACCGTTTTGGTAACGTACCAGGCTTATCTCATAGATGCGCTTTGCAATCCGGCTCGCTTCGTGTGCAAGCTTTAAAAGATGCACATCTCGCTTGTAACCGACATAGAGTCCAAGCAGTTTTTTTGTAAAGAGTGCTTTGGTCAGTGTATACGTACTTACGGCTTCATTTTCCAGCCCTTTAGCCAGCGAGCTTCGTGCATCGCCCACTCCCCAAAGACGAAGGGGCTGTGAGAGACTGAGTCGCTCACCGTTATCACTGCTGCCATCAGCGGCATCAAACTGAGAATATTCAAGCTCGAGTGTCGGATTTTTATACCGTGTTGCGATGGCAGCTTCCTGTTTTGCCGCATCGACTCTTAGAGCGTTTCCTTTGAGATAGGGAGAGTTGTGCAAGGCCTCTTTGTAAAACTCGCCAAACTCCATCCCATAAAGACTCATACCCACCAATATTGGTAGTATTATCCTATATAGTATCATTTAACAATCCTTTTTATATTTTTTGTGTGGAGAGAAAAAGGATTAGGCGATAGGAGGTTTTACAAGATGGAAGGAGGTATAAACGGTATGAAGATGCTGCAAGCCAAAGCATGCAGGCTCTTTGTAGTCGTTTGCCGGAATTGTTATCTCCGGCTTGTCAAGGGTAAAGGGGATGTGAAACTCGAAGTGAAGATCACAGATATCTCCATAGTGACTCTGAGTCTCTATCTCCGCTACAAATGATTGAACACTTTCATGATCATAATCATCCATAAGGTATGGATGGATCACAGAAACAGTAAAACCAAGCAGCAGCAAAATGGACACAATCGTTTTCATATGAGAAGTATATCACAATCCCGTTTACTTTTCAATAACGATTATCATTTTAACTAACCTTGCGCACCATATAATAAACTGAGCGAAAAAAGAAAACGCTAGCTGCAAGGCGAAGGTTTTCCAGCGTAGCTTAGTCTTACTCTTCGGTGGAAGTTCTCCAACAAAGTCAGATGATGCTTTATCTTTCCGCCCTTTGGGTGGCTTTTGCGACACGCGATTGCTTCGTTACATCTCCTTAGTGTAGCTACGGCTACGCTTCGTCGGTGTGCCTTGCTGCAACGTATTGCAAAAACCACTCAGTTTATGATATGGTGTGTAAGATCAGTTTTTAAGTCATCACTCCTGTCGGACTTGATATTGTATCGAGCGAGTATCTGGGACTGCAGCTTTTTGACCTGCTCTTTATCAAGTACTATCTGATAATTATACTCATCTTCAAAGATAACAAATCTCCCTTTTTGTGCATCGACAAGTTTGACAAATTCCTTGAAATCTTTAAAATGTTCTCCATTAACCTTGTCTATGATGATAGAGTTAACCCGCTCGAATCCTCGTGTCATCTCACTGGGCAATACACGGTACAAAAAGACCAGCTCTTTTCTTTTTTTCGATGGATACTGCTCGTAATATTTCGACGGAATTCTATACTCTTGTGAAGCTGGTACGAAAACGTATCCTCCATAGATGAAGTAGGTTGCAAAAGGGTGATAGCGATAACGTTTCACAAGCTTCAATGCTTCCCGTGTTTTGTTCAATTTGATTTGGATAGTTTTTATCTTTTCATCCCGCATAATTGTCACTTTACAGGTGTCACCCACCTGATGCCTGTCCAAAGCATAGAGAAAACTCGTAAATTCCCCTTTTCTAAACTCTACCTTTCCATTTGAATACACTTTGTAATTATCCATTTTTAGAATTACATCATTGGGTTTGAGCATACCGTCGCTCGGTGAAGAGGGAATGACAAAATCTACAAGAAGTCCCACACCACTTTGGGGAACATGATACAGTTCCTGAATGCTTGGATTTTCCATCTTTTGCGCGATGATTCCAAGGGTCGGATACCCATCGACATGACCGTCTTGGATATCTTTAAGATAATGTCTTATTTCCGTCGAAGGGATGATATAGCCGATATTTTGTGCCGATTTTCGCATCTGCATCACGATACCTATAAGTTTCCCATGGGCAATAACCGGCCCGCCGCTGTTACCGGGATTGACCGCAGCATCTATCTGAATAGCCAAATGTCTTTGCATACTGTGGACATAGATTTGATGCTCTATGCGTGAAATGACACCTTGGGTAATACTAAGTGTCTCACCTCCTTCAGGATAACCATAAACTGCCACTTTCTCTTCAAGTTTTGGCAGTCCGTCTATCTCCAACGGTTTCGTGCCATCAAAAAAATGCTTCTCTTTTACCTCCAACAGTGCAAGGTCACAGTCATGACAGATGGAAATCACTTTGGCTTCATACTTCTTCGTATCACCGTTTTTAAGCACCTCGATGAATGTGGCATTGGTAACCACATGAGCATTTGTCAAGATTCGTTTGCCTTTGATAATACATCCCGTTCCTATAGAGCTTCCAATGCTCGATGTCCACGGTTGTCTGAAATCGGGATTACTGGAAACGGTAAATATCTTGACTACGGATCGTTTTAAAAGTGATGTATCTGCAGCCAGCGACATTACGGCACACGCGATGAAAACAATCAAATATCTCATTTGTACAATCCTTTCAACAATTTGATTTTACTTTTTGGCTCACTTTTCTCTTTTGGTTTGGGCGCTTCTGTTTCTTTCCCTGCTACAGCCTCTTTGTCTGTAAACTCCTTCTTAGGATAATGACCGGGTTCGTTCCAGATTTTCGCAGCAATAAAAAAGAGGATCATAATAACAACTACTCCGACATAGGCCAAAATATAATTTTTAATATGCCCACTTTCAAAAGGATTTTCTATCTTCATTCAAGCACCTCTTTAGCTTTTGTATATCCATATTCGATGATCTCGTTGGCTCTGTTAAACTCAAGCATTCCGCAAAGATCACGCGGAATTTCTATAAGCGTATCCGGTGGATAAGCGGCAAGTTTGATACGGCTGAGATCCGACTGCATCGTATCGAACGATTTTTGTGCAACCGCAAAAAGACTGTCTTGCAAGATCCCTTTACGAAAGGAAAGGCTACTCAGGTATGAGCCTATTGCCTTCACAAAACCTATTTCTTTTTTTGTCGGCTTGCCAAGTAGATCTCGATGTACCATTTTTGCTCCAAGATTGACCGCGATTGTCTCTTCCGTATCGTCTCCAAATGTCGGAGCAATAGGTACAGGGTTAAGAACACCTCCATCAACGAGTCGTTTTCCACCAATCTCATAGGGAGCAAAAAACATCGGTATGGCGATAGAGGCACGGATCGCATCAAGCAACTTTCCCTCTTTGATCCAAATCTCCTTCTCGTTCTCTATATCCGAAGCTACTGCACTAAAAGCTATCGGAAGATCTTCTATATTGACTTCACCGACAAACTCCTCAAGCCTTTTCATCAACTTCACACCAGAGAGTAGTCCGCCCTCTCCTTCAAAATCAAGCAGTTTAATGATATCGAACGCATCGAGCGTGCGCACCCATTTTTCATACTCATCCAGTTTTCCGGCAGCATAAAAGCCGCCTACGAGTGCTCCGATCGAAGAACCCGAAACGGATACTATCTCGTACCCCTGTTCATCCAGATAATGAATGACACCGATGTGGGCAAGTCCTCGCGCACCGCCGCTTCCAAGTACCAATGAAATTCTTTTAGCCATTCCCCGCTCCTTTGAGATAACGGACAAAACGCTCAAAATCATCCTCTTTGGCCACAACGACGAGTGTGTCGCCGGCATCAAGTTTGTGATCGACCCTGTGATCGACAAAACGCAGATCGTTCCCCTGCTCTTTGTCGATGATCGCGATCAGCACAATACCATGCGCTTTGAAATCAAACTCGCTTAGCAACTTCTGATCGATACTCGAATCCTTTGGCAGAACGATCTCCGCCATTTTCAGGTCATTCTCTTTATATATAATCTCATCGACCGCTTTGGTAACAGCCGGTTTGGTGAGGATGTTGACAAAACGCCGCGATGTCGCCTCATAGAGATCGATCACATTACTAGCCCCTGCATACTTGAGCTTACGGGCATTTTCATAGGAGTTGGAGATAGCGATGATGTTGATATCATGATAAAGTGTTTTGAGTGTCAGAACCAAAAAAAGATTGTTGGCCGTTTTGTTCATCGCGCAGTAGATGATATCTTTTTTCGGATCAATATCCAAAGAGCGGATATCGTCGTTTTGTCTGATATTGATGCGAATCACTTCGGCTTGACAGCTTGAAGTATCGTCATCCATCTGCGCATCGACAACGACTTTGATCTTGTTCTCGAGTTTGGAAAGATGTTTGTACAGATGCTTCCCAAAGCTTCCATATCCGAAGATAAAGATATTTCCCTCTACTTTCACTGCATAGTCCTTTTAAAGTTGCTGATAGCCGTCGTATAGCCGATAAAGACAAGATTGTCCCCGCTTTGAAGTACAAAATCCTCTCCTGGATTGAAGATAAACTCCGCATCCCTGCCCTCTTTGGAGCGCAGCACACCAAGCAAAATGATGCGCAGATCCTCAAAGCCGACTTCGCCGATGCTCTTACCATCCGCACTACTGCCCGGAAGCACTTCGAACTCTTCGATCTGTATCTTCTCTTTTTGCTCAATGATCGAGAGTAGCACCTCAAACGCCACCGGCTCACCCACATATACAGAAGCCATCATCCCCGCTATCTCTTCGGGCATCACGACCTGATCCACTTTGGCGAAGTACATCTTCTGCGCTATCTCTTCGTCACTGCAGCGTGCGGTCACATAGACATCGGGGTTGAGACTTTTGACATTGACAGCTATGAAGGTGTTTTGGATATCATCGGAGGTCAGGCACAGCACATGGGAGATGTTGGTCTTTATCTTGAGCTGCTCAAAGATGCTCTCGCGTGTCGCATCGGCACAGATGGCTCTGTATCCCATTCCATACGCCATCTCCGCCATATGTTCCTCTTTTTCGATCACGACAAAGTCCACTCCCTCCTTGGCAAGTTCCTTGGCCACAAGCCGCCCAAGCAGGCCAAATCCACAGATAACCGTGATGCTCTCCTTTTTCGCCAAAGCGTTGACGATGCGGTCTTCCCGAAGGATGGTCAGCCTCTCACTGAAAGAGGAGACGATGATAGAGGTCACAAAAGAGATGAGCCCGATACCCGTTAGGATGATCAGCATCGTCACGATCCGCCCCTCCGGCGTCACAGGCGAGATATCCCCGTATCCAACGGTCGATATCGTTATGAGCGCCCAATAAAAGGCATCAAAAAGATTGTGGATGTTGGGGTTGGTGTTGTTACCCTCGAAGACATAGAGCATGATCCCTGCGATAAAGATAAAAAATGCCGAAAGTGTCAGGAGAGTGATAAGCTCGAACTTCTTGTTTTTAAGAACTTCGAGAAAGCTTGTAAGACTTTTGGTATAGCGCAGCATCTTGAAAGCCCGAAAAAGAACGAAGACACGCAGCAGCCGAAAACCACGATAACTTGGAAAGATGGCAAGTAGGTCGATGATGGCCGAAGGGGTGCTCATATACTCCCATTTGTTCTTGATTATCTTCCACGCCAGTCTGCCAAGACGGAGCTTCTTGCCAAAAAAGAGTGCCTCTTCATACTCCTCTATGACGATCCTGTGCACATCGCTATAGACCCACATCCGCAAGATGTACTCCAACACAAACACGGTCGTCACAAAATAAAGATCAAAATCATCGAGCCACTGTGGCACATGATGCTTCACATCCATAACAAGCAGCGTCACACTACTGAGGATTACAAATATCATAAAGAAGTCAAAGTACTTCTTGTAAGGGTAGTCGTCATTCTCAAGCAGATCGTAGAAGAACTTCTTGATATTTTGATAACGCTGCGAACCTTCCAAAAAG
>JALUFE010000013.1 GCA_027052175.1 Helicobacteraceae bacterium
CTGATATAATTCGGACAAAATTACTCTTATTTAAGGAGGCAGAGATGAACACTCTACCACAAAATGCACAAGAAACAAAGATTGAGGGCGCTACCGTCCCTTTTTATACCTATGAAGAGGATGGTGTAAACTATCTTTATTTCGACAGTTCCAAAACTGGTCATCCCGAACCGATGATAAACGCCATGGCCGGGCTTAAAGCACTTGAAGATGGCCAAAAACTCGTAATGGTAAACCACAAAGCGCCGATGGGACTCTTCCCTAAAATAGAAGCTGATTATGACTATGAAGTCATAGAACTTGAAAACGGTCTTTTCAAAATAGTTTTCAGTAAAAAAACGGATGCAGCCGGAGCGACAGACTACGACGATACTGCTTGCAACGGATAAAAAATGGCGGTTTCAACCGATTTCGCTCCACCGTTTAAGCTGATAGCACCCTACTTTATACTGGGTATTTTCGCTTTTGTCATATCGGTTTTCATGCTCTATGGAGTGGATGTCGAAGATATCTTTCAGACTTCGGCCCAGACGATAGCGTGGGTGCATCTGTTTTTACTTGGATTTGTAATGATGATAATATTTGGTGCGATGGCGCAGCTGGTTCCTGTCGTGCTCGAAGTCGGTCATTTCGCGGTCGATCTCTACTATGCCATCTATCCGCTCCTGTTTATCGGCTCGTTCACGATGGGGTACGGTTTTTTGTATGCACCCGGTGTCCTGCCTTATGGCGGTATAATCGTACTTATATCTCTCCTTATCTTCGTCGCCGAAACTTTTTTGACCATTAACAAGGTCAAAAAGTTCAACACGGTTATGATCAGTGTCATCATTGCCAATCTCTTTTTGTTGTTTGGAATGCTCTTTGGCATCACTTTGGCACTAGGCTATGCCGGTGAGATCAATGTAGATCTCTCGGCTCTCCTGCAGGCACATGTCTATCTCGTACTTTTTGGCTATGTTGGAGTGACGATCATGGGAATCAGCATGGTCCTTTTACCTATGTTCTGGCTTAGCCACAGCTTTAGCTGGAAACCTGTACAAACAGCATTGTGGCTGATATCTGTCGGTGTTGTCGCTGTAGTCTTCTCTTCACTGACGGATATACAGGTTATAGCCTATATAGGATACATGCTTACACTTCTGGCTTACGCTTTTTATATCTACCAGATATACATCATCTACAAAACACGCGTACGTATCGAGAAGGATATCTACAGAGACTCCCTGCTTTTCTCCTATATCAGTTTTATAATGGCTCTCCTCTTTGGTGTTGCCGGTTTCATAACCAAAAATGAGCATATATTTATAGCAGGAGGATTTCTTGCTCTTGTCGGTTTCGTTGCCTTTTTGATCATCGGACATCTGTATAAGATCGTTCCGTTTTTGGTTTGGTATCAGCGCTTCAGCCCACTGGTCGGTAAGGAAAAAGTTCCTATGCTTGCCGATATGGTTCCAGCTCGCAGTGCGAAATTCGGTTTTAGCTACAATGCTGCCGGAGTTGCGGTTGCTACGGCGGCACTTGCAACTTCCCAGCCGGTTTTGTTCGATGCCGGTGTGAGCTTTTTACTTGTCGGCTCACTTTTTGTCTTCAAAGATATTATTTATATGATTAATTACAAAGGATAAAATATGATAACTAAAGAGGATATCTACAAAGCTATCTCCACAGTAAAAGACCCTGAAGTCGGATTCAACTTAGTCGAAATGGGACTTATCTACGATGCCACTTTCGACGAAGCGACCAAACATGTGCAGGTAACGATGACACTCAGCACCAAAGCATGTCCTCTCCATCAGATGATCCTGCAGTGGGTACAAGAGGCGGTTTTGCGAGAACTTCCGGAAGTGGAATCCGTCGACATCACTCTTGTCTGGGAACCTGCTTGGAATATCTCGATGGCAGATGAAAATGTCAAAAAAGCTCTTGGAGGCGCTTCTTAAAACAAATTTCAATACTGCCTAATATTTAGGCAGTAAAATAACTACAAAACCGTTTATTTTTCCTATAATCCTTTGGTAATTTTGGGAAAACCGCTGATTGCTTGTTTTCCATGATTTTCATTTCAATATTTCTATATTCCTCTATTTATTAGAAATATTGATATATTACAACTAAAGGATTGCTTATGACGTTTGCTTCTTCGGCAGAACTACTGTCGTTTCACTGGGTCGTCTATACGATCTACGCAGCACTGATCCTCTCGGTGATTGTCTGGTTCGCTTACAACCTTACAAGAAAAGAGAAGGTCAAATCTATCGTGCGTATTCCGTTTTATGGGTATATTGCCGTATTGGTTGCCGGCGGTGTGGGACACCACATCTTTACATACAACTCCATACCATGGGTTGCACAAGACATTATGCGTGACGAGATCAAACCGGACGCTTCTTACGAGATCACGATCAAAGATCACAAGTGGATCGATCTTCCCAAAAAAGTGGTCGTCCAATGTGGTCAAACGGTTCGCTTCAATGCCAGAAGCGAAGATCTTGTTTATGGATTTGGACTCTTTAGACAAGACGGAACAATGGCTATGCAGATGCAGGTCAATCCAGGTAAAGATGCTACAGGGATACTCAAACCAAACGACATCCTCTGGACATTCAACAAAAACGGCAGCTTCGATCTGACCTCGACGGAGTACTCCGGACCGGAGCAGTATGATGAAAACGGACACGACAAAATGCTGGTAAAAAACTGGCTTGAAGTTGTCGGATGTGAAAAGAAAAAGGGGTAAAATATGAGTTTGATGAACAATTTGATAAACGGTACGGACTTTGATCATACAAAGCTCAACGCTTTACAGAAAGTCACACTGCGTGCAGTCGTTATGAGCTTTCTTTTTTACGGACTTGTAGCGACTGAGGGGATGATCATGAGAATGGTGCAAACAGGTCCATCCAATCCTCTGCCTTCGATGTTCTCTCATCCGGATCACTACTTCTCGATCATGACGGTACACCCGATCGTGGGGATATTCGGCTCGACCTATCAACTGGTCTTTGCGGCGTTTATGTTCCTAGTACCCTACCTCACCAAAAAGCCACTCTACAGCGTCAAACTCGCCAATGCGGTCTGGTTACTCATCACGATAGGAACGGCTCTGGCATGGCTTGCGGCATTCTTTACGCATTATGCACCGCTTTATACGCTCTACTGGCCGCTTCCTGCCGACACCTCACAGTTTAGCACCATCGGCGGAATCGTCTTCATCATCGGTATCGCACTTATCATGATAGGAACACTCGGTTTTATCTACAACATCTATGCGACAATCTTCGCACGTGTGGGTATCCATAAAAACAAAACGACAAAAGAGTTGCTTATCTCCGGATTTGGGATCGATGGAATGCTCAACCTCGTCCACAAACTCACGGGCAAACCACCCTACTCCAAAGAGCCTGCACTCGCCCTTCCGGTCGTCGCTATCTTCCGTGGTACGGTCGATACCTTCCTCGATGCCATCGTCATCCTCGGTGCCGGGGTACTTGTGCTTGTTTATCTACTCTTCGATCTCGGCGGGCATCCACTGAGTGTCGAAGCGATCAGTGCACTTCTATACAAAAACTACTTCTGGTGGGGTCTTGACCTTGTTGCTGATGGACTTGTTCTTATCTATGTCGCGGGGAGCTGGTATCTTCTAGCTACACTCATCACTGGACAGAAGCTCTTTATGGAAAACGTCGCGCGTGCAGCACTTATGCTCGAACTCCTCGTCTCCTGGATGGTATGGTCACACCACCTCCTCTCCGATCAGCCACAGCCTGAAATGATGAAACTGATCTCTGGAGAGATGGTTACGGCATTCGAGTTGCTTACACAAGGGCTTGCGCTCTTTATCACGCTTGTAACACTCTGGAAAGCCAGACCGCTTAAAATGACACCACCGCTTGCTTATCTTCTCGGTGGTCTTGCGGGCTTCGGTCTTGCCGTACCGGCGGGAATCATCCAGGCGGACATGGGGCTTAACCGTGTACTTCACAATACACAGTGGATCAGTTTTGCACACTTCCACATAGCGCTGATCGTTGGGCTGTATATGACACTCTACAGTGCGCTTTACGTCCTCTGGCCGCTTGTAACAAACAACACTACGCTCTTTTCCAAAAAAATGACGTGGACACACTTCTGGCTCTACCTCATCGGCGGGATCGGAATGGGTGCCTTTGGCGGGATGGCAGGACTTGAAGGGATGCTTCGCCGACATCTCTATGTCAACGGTGAGTTCAACACGCTTATGATCCTTGCAGCCGTATTTGGCAGTATGATCCTCATCGCCTGGGTGATTTTCCTACTCAATATCGTCCTCTCCGTCGGTCTCAAAGGGCTTATAGGCATCTTTCTGCCGGCCGAAGATGAAACCGCATCTTTTGGCATCGAACCCGAACCTGAACCGGTTCCCGTCAAAGCATAACAAATTTCAAGGCCTTTTAGGCCTTGCCAAGGACAGCGTATGATTCATCTGCCAAGAGTTGCCAAAGAGATTCAGACAATCGGACTGTACGATCTTGTTTTACAGGATGTCCAAAAGATCACGGGCAAACAGAAACCTGCAGTGGATGAGATACAAGAAACACTCAAAACACATCCTCAAGTGCTGCAAGACTACAAACAGATCAATCTTGAGTACAACCTCAGCAACATTCATCTCAAAAATATCGAAGTGGAAAAACTTCCGCTTGATTGCAAAGAAGAGGCACAAAAGATCAACGAAAACCTCGAAAAACTGCGTGAAATAGAGAAATATACACTCGAATTCGAACAGAGCTCGACACTTGTCATCATATTTTCGGTGGAATTTTTCGTTCTCTTTTCGGTACAGTACTTCATTGTCCTGCTCAATCTCAAAGAGTGGCAATGGTGGATATACGGCTTTTTCGCTCTCTCGATCGTTGCGGCCTGGCTCTATGCAAAAAAAGTCAAAAAACAGTATCATATCAACAGCGCTTTGTTCGAAGATCTCTACGAAAAAACGCTTGACATGATTGCGGAGCTTGAAAATCGCGGTTGTATAGACAAAAAGGAACTCATTATAGAGGAGTGCGAAGAGCATGTCTGATACGGTATCCCTGCAGATAGAGTGGACAACAAACAAGGCTCTCCAGGCAAGCAAAGCACTCTACGACTATGAGATGAAACATTCACTCAAACGTTATATAGGCTGGCTTTTCATCGCCTTGATGCAGTTTGGCATCGTTGCACTTTTCAAACATCAAAATCCGATGCTTTTCCTTGTCAGTTCGTTTCTCGTTGTCTACTGGTACTATGGAAGATGGTATCTTCGCCGCCGTTTGATCGAAAAATTTTACAAGAAACAAAATCTCAAAAAAAACATCATCAAGTTTTCCTGTAACGATGAAAAGCTCACCATCGGCAACGAAAAACTTTCATGGGATGACATTCTCTACGCTATAGACACGCAAAACGCACTGCTGCTGCAGACGCAGAATGAGACACTCTATCTTCCTTATGATGCATTCAAAGATATTGAGGACATCTCCAAGTGTACACATTTCCTCAAATCGAAAGGAAAACTCCGATGAATCTTTTTTTTATAATCTCCGTTATCCTTTTCGTTGTCGCACTTCTCGTCGTCGGATTTGTTATGGACAAAGAGGATATTGAGAGTGATTAGGCATGCAGACGTTCCCACTCCTTGAATGCCGGTGAAAAATACTCTATGCGTACTTTTTTGAATTCACGTGTCGAATAGAGATAACGGAACTCCTCTATTTTGATCTCGTTCGCCATCTCACCTACAATCGTCTCGACCTCCTCTTTGGATTTCCCATGCACCATGGAAAAAAGCGGATACGGCCAGGACGGAAATGTCGGGCGCAAATAGCAGTGACTGACTGCACTGTAAGCGGCAATTGTTTCACCTATTGACTCGGCCCTCTCTTCTGGCACGCGCCAAACTACCATCGCATTCGCCGTAAAACCAGCCTTTCTATGATACAGTATCGCTGCAAAACGCCGCATTATACCGGCATCCTGCATACGCTTGACCTCTCTTTGCAAAGTCTCATAGTCTATCCCCACTCTCTCGACAAGTTCGGCAAACGGTTCCTCTGTGGGCTCTATGTTTTTTTGCAGGCTGTGGATAAGTTCATAGTGCAACGGCTCTAAGGTCATGGGAATCTTTTTTTTCTTCGCCATCTTCTCTTTCTTGGCACGATCCCCCTTCATATCGAGCTGCACGGAAATTTTGAACATCTTTTTTGTCGGGAGAATCAGGTACTCTTCTGCTTGCGTCTTCTCTGCCAGCAGTTCCACCGTCTTTTCAAGTCCAAGAGTCGAATCGGGTGGAGAGGCGATCGTAAACCAGAGATTGAAATCATGATCACGCTCATAGTTGTGACTCACCCCCGGATGTGCATTGATGATCTCGGCCGCCTTCTCGATATCATCTACTTTGAAAGCTACGAGAGATGATTTGTAGCCCAATGATTTCGTATCGAAGATAGCCGACGTCTGGCGTATGACCTTCTCATCACACAGTTTTCGATAAAGTGACATCAGTTCCGACTCTGTCGCACCCAATTCCTCCGCCAATAACGCAAAAGGTCTCTTGACAACCGGAAAATCTTTTTGTATCCGTGTTAAAAATTCTTTTTCCATATCTTTTTCCATAGTGGTAATTGTAGAGTTTTTTACTTTAACTGAGCTTTGATAGCGGTCAAGTGAATTGTTAACAAACTATGCTACTATGCCGTATGTCTTATTTTCCTGCATTCATCAAACTCGACAACAAAAAGATTCTTATAATAGGAGGCGGTAAGATCGCCGGTGAAAAGCTTGAGAAGCTTCTTGATTTTACCATTTCCATTACCGTCATCGCTCCCGAAATCCTGCCCAAAACGAGGCAATACATTCAACAACATTCTTTGCAGAAGTTAGAGCGCCGTTACCAAAGCGGTGATATCGACGATTTCGATATCGTCATCGTCGCCGTCGATGATATAGAAATGCAAAAAAGAGTGTACGAGGAGTGTGAAGCAAAGAGGATTTTGTGTAACAGTGTGGATTCGATCGATTATTGCGACTTTATTTTCCCTTCCTATACAAAAAAAGGTCCACTCACTATCGCTTACTCGACTTCTGGCATCTCACCTGCTTTTGCAAAGTATCTGCGTCGCACGATGGAGCAGCTTATTCCCGACTCCGTAACGGACTTTTTATCTCAAATGCAGCTGCTGCGAAAATCGCTTCCAAAAGGCAAAGAACGTATGCAGTTGCTTGATGAAAAAGCTAAAACATATGTCAAACAACTCTTTAAGGACACAAATGTTCAGTAAAAAAACCTTCATTCTTCTCTCTGTCGTCTTTCTCTTTTTAAGCATTATGGCGCTTGTCGTCAATATGCCGGAACACAAAGACAAAGCTGTTATGACAAAACTGCGCCCCTACATTCCTTATGAACTGACCAAGACATTCGGCGGCCTTGATATCATAAACAAAAAGACAGGAAAGAGAATGAAGATCGATAACGCCAAAGTTTTTATAGCGTTTGACAGCTTTACGAAAAAATGGGGAAAAACGCATCTCCGCCTCGAAAAAAATACACTGCTTATCTTGAACGACAACAACAAGACGATCGACCAGATGCAGCTTACTTCTTCACAGCGCAGCTTTGTGCATAAATTCTTCTTTAAATAACTCAGCATCTATATCACCCAAAATCGGCCCTTTTAAAAGAACTTCGTCGCTGTTTAATAAAAAATATGCCGGATACTGCGTAGTATAAAGCAGCTCCACAGGATAGCTCTGCTGCCCCTTTACAATGATCACTATAATACACTTCTCTTTGAGCCATTTCGCAATGTCCTGACGATACAGTGTCTGTATCAAGGTTTTGATCTGTTTGTCGTGTGGTTGAACCAGCAGAACTAAAAGATATTTTTTTTCACTTCGCGCTTCTTCGATCGCTTTTTCGTAATCACCTCTAAAATGTAAATTTTCAGCTATACTCAAGCTATATAATAAAAGTATAAAAAAAAGAGATTTCATTCTATTTTATAACCTACAGGATCACCTTCAAGTGTCTTCAAAAAGGCGACGATGCTCTCAATCTGATTTTTACTCAAATCTATACCAAGCTGATGTCTGGCCATTATCCGTACCGCCTCCTCGATTTTGTTCACGGAGCCGTTATGAAAGTAGGGAGCCGTACGTGTGACGTTGCGCAGAATCGGAACACGAAAGCGAAACTGACCGTTTCTGCCGTGAAATCCCCCAATATCAGGAAAAGGATAAGGACTTTCATGAAAAAGCGAAGCGAATGAAAACTCTTTGAAGTAGCGTTTACCGTTTCTATAAACACTGTGAGGAACGATCGGCGTATCGTAAGGGCGAAGCGGAAATGTCTGTATGCTCTGGCCGCCTACAGTAATCCCGCTGTGACATCCCTTACATCCAAGCTGCATAAAAAGTGACAAACCTCTTTTAGCCTTATCGCTTATCGCATCGTCATCCCCTTCCAAAAAGCGGTCATACGCTCCGCGTGTTAGCAGTGTGCGCTCATACGCGCCTATCGCTTTGGTCACGCTATCGAACGTTATCCCCTCTTTTGGAAATACTTCTGCAAACGCTTTGATATAACTTTTATCTTTGCGCAGACGCTCCACCACCTCCTGAGATGTCATCGCCATTTCAAAAGGTGCCGTTATAGGTCCTTTAGCCTGATCTTCGACATCCGGACTTCGTCCATCCCAAAACTGTCGAACCGCTAAGGCGGCATTAAGTACGGTTGGTGAATTGAGATGTTTTGGATTTTGTTGATTGTGATATCCTACGGCTGTCGGACGATTGTCGTCTCCACCCGCTTCTAAGATATGACATGATGCACAGTTTATGGTTTGATCTTTTGAGAGAATAGGATCGAAATAAAGGCGCCTGCCAAGTGCGATCTTTTGAAATGAGAGAGGGTTTTTTGAGGTATCCACCAGTTTCCGTGCCTCGTTCCATCTTTTTGGAATGGGTCGAAGACCTCGTCTCAACGCCTCTTGACGAACAGCAGATGCGTCGATCACCTCTTCTTTTTCTTTTGGAAGCGGAAAGAAGTAACCCACTTTAAATAAAAAAGCCACATATGCCAATGCAATGAAGGCGATAACAAAATGAGATTTCATAACCGCATCCCCTCTTCTTTACAAGATCGCGAAGCTGTAAATCTTCAAAAGTGTTATTTCAATGAGTTTTCAATCGCCTCTTCCAGATCCTCCACCTCATCGTTGAATTCAGAATCACTCATCGTCGTGCGATTTTTTTCGATCGACACAATCCCTTCTCCATAATCGATCACTACACTCGCACTCTTTCCGTCTTCGTATTTCGAAGCGACAATGGAGCGAGATCCAAGAGGTGTCATTGTCCATCCCTCTTTTTCACCTGCTTGAACGATGAGACTTCGCACTTTTTTCGTTCCGACATGCTTCGTTACGGGAATTTCAATCGCTCCTCCCGGCCCTTTTGCTGCCGGTGCACTGCATCCGCCCATGACAACAGCCACGGCTACAGCGATACTTACAAAGAATCTCTTTTTCATTTTTAACTCCTCCTTATGGATTTGAATCTTCACCAAACCAGGCAAGTTCATTTCGCAGTCTAACGACTTTGCCGACAACGATAAGTGCCGGAGTCGGCAATTTTTCCTCTTTCACTTTCATATAAATATCTTCAAGTGTTCCAACCACCGTCTTCTGCTCTTTTGTCGTTCCTCTGCTGATTACGGCACAAGGGGTTGACGCCTCTCTGCCTACTCTGATAAGATTTTTGGCGATATTTTTCAAATTGTGCAATCCCATCAAAAAAACGATCGTCTCGTCACTGCCAAGTGATTCCCAGTCCACCTGCGACGTTTCCTTATTGGGTGTTTCATGACCCGTTACAACTCGAAACGAAACTGCAACACCGCGGTGTGTCACAGGAATCCCCGCATATGCAGGTACAGAGACTGCGGAAGTTATGCCGGGAATAAATTCGAACTCAATGCCACGCTCATAAAGATATTTTCCCTCTTCACCCCCGCGGCCGAAAACAAGCGGATCACCACCCTTGAGACGCACAACCACATCGTGCTTGAGTGCAGAGTTGTAAATCACTTCGTTGATCTGATCCTGGGGAAGAGTGTGTCGCCCGTCCTCCTTACCGACATAGATAAACTCACATCCATCTTTGGCCTCTTTGAGAATATCGGGATTTGCCAATCTATCATAAATGATGACATCGGCCTCTTGCACGACTCGAAGGGCTTTGATAGTCAAAAGCTCGATATCGCCTGGCCCTGCACCTGTTAAATAGACTTTCCCCATTTACACATCCTCTCTTTCGGGCTCGTTTAAATAGCATGACGGGTCTTCCGCCCACAAATCGCCATATATGGCATACGCACGACTGCGCGAACCACCGTTGCAGATATCGATCACACCGCATTTTTCACATATGCCGCTGAGCTCCCTTGGATGTTTTCGCAGTTTCGTAAGCATTTCGTTCGACTCATCCAGCCAAATTTCACTGAAAGGTTTTTGAGTCATATCACCGATGTAAAACGGAAAGAATGGATCAGGCTTCACACGCCCCATCCAGTCGATGTTGCCAAGTTTTCTGCCGGCACTGTTACCGCCCCACTTACGAAGCCGTCTTATCATCTCTTCTTTGAGTTCCGGGTAGCGCGCAGCAAATTTTTTGAGAAAAAAGATCGCATCCATCTCCATATTTCCCGTAACGATATCGATATTTCGCCCCTCTTCAATGTACGCAAAAGCTTTGTCTATGATAAACTCGACAAATTCCCTGCGCTCCTCTTTGGAGATATCGATCTTGAGATTCTCCAGTCCTCTGCCGCTGTAAACCAAATGCGAGATATAAATTTTATCTACCCCTATCGACTCGGCAAGCTCAAAGATAGCGTAGAAACTCTCTTTCGTTTCATTGGTGATCGTAAAGCGTATCCCGGCATTGCCGCCATGTTTTTGGATCAGAGCAATCGCTTCAAGACTCTTTTTATAGGCTCCCTCAAGTCCGCGAAAATGATCATGCACCTCCTCGATCCCATCGATACTTATACCGATATAATTGAAAGTTTCGATGATACGATCTACGTTTTTTTCGTTGATATACAATCCGTTTGTGGAAAGATACGTAACGATACCCGCCTTTTGCATCGCATCGGCTATATCGAATATATCACGTCGTATCAGTGGTTCGCCGCCCGAAAAAATCACGAACCTGATACCAGCTTTTGTCAGTTCAGGGATAGAATTTAAAATAAACTCGGTTGAGAGAAAATCCTCCTGATTTGGATCGGCATAACTGTAACAATGACGGCATGCGAGATTGCAGCGATTGGTGAAATTCCAAATAACAATACTGCCGCTAAGAGATCGCTCTTTTTTCCCTTCCGTTACCGATTTGATAAGATTGCTTAATCGAAACACCGATGCTCCTACTCGTTATTGTCGGTATCATACAAAAAGATACCCGATGGTTTCGGAACAGGCCATTCAAATTGCTTCCACCATTTCTTAGGATCTTGATTGGAAACATTGTATGCTACAACTTGACTTGCGGTATTGACACTGAAATAGAGATGAGGCGTCGTTTTAGACCATCGTAGATGCAAAATCCAACCGGGAAATTTGAAACGTCTGACTATTTTCAGGGTTTTTGTATCGACAATCTGCACGATTGGGAATTTTTTGCCGCTGAAAGATACCGCCAAATGTTTTTGATCCGGACTGAGTGCCGTAAAGACCGGATTGCCCTCCAGTTCAATCGATTTGACAAAATGAAAATCATGATCGAAAACAAAAACTTTCTTGTTGCCGACCGCCGGGATAAAGAAATATTTTTTACTTATACTCCAAAACCCAAAATGCGGTACTTTGAGTACGCGCTCCTTTTTTCCAAGGGCAAGCGGCACCTTTTTATACTGCATAGTATCGAGATTCAAAACACCGACATCCGGAGAGTTGAAAAGCCCGACCACATAGAGATTGTTGTGTATCATCGCATCAAAAGGTACTTTTCCGACATTTTTCAACCTCTTTTCAAGTACGAAGTGCGGCAACTTTTGTCCTGCCTGTTTGTCTTGCATGATCCATATCTCGTCACTGTCCATACATGCAAAAACAAGCTTATTTTTATAAGTTTTGATGCCGACGTTGCGGCTGCCTGTTTTGATCGTTTGAACGGGGTTGAGATCACGATCGAGGATCTCGACTGTTTTGTTGTCATAGTTGGCAACGGCAAGAAAGTTCCTACCGATGATAAAACCGATAGCACTTTTGCTCGTCCTGTATTCTTTCGTTTTTACCTCTTTATCCGGATCAAACTTCACGACATAACCATCCCGTGTAATTACATAGCCGTCAGACCCGCGAAACTTGACAACCGCATGGTTGAAGTTGTGCATATTTTTTATCTCATTGACGAGTAGATTATGATCTATCACGGCAAGTGCACTATTTTCACGCTCTACAACGAAGATTTTCTCACGCGCCTGCGACGTCGAAAGAAATAGCAACACAACCGCTAAAGCAGTAAAGATTCTGTTCATTTTTTGTCCTTGAAACTGTAAATATAATTTGTGAGTGCCTGAAGGTCGGCAGCACTGAGATCGTCAAAGGCCGGCATCGAATTTCGTTTATACCCAAGCTGTTTATAGGTATGTTCCGGATCCGCGATTTGTGCCATTATCTCACCCCGGCTACGCTTGTTGGCGATGGTGCGAAAAGAAGGACCGAACGCTTCGGCAGTCTGGTGATGACATCCCCAGCAGTAGGTTTTGAAAAGCTTCTCTCCATTTTTCGTGTCTGCATGTAAAAAAATCCCGACACAAAACACAACATAGACCAGCCCGTTCCACTTTTTCATGACAAGCTCCTTTTTTTACGAATCATATCATAAATATGCTTGCCACTTCTCTTCGCAAACTTTAGTGGCAGATTTTCAAGTCTGCAAACAAAAGTGGCGCACCTCTTGTAGAAGAGGTGCAAAGTAGGTTTTACGCTCCTGGAACTTCTTGACGATGTTCAACTGAGTAAGTGAAAGTAGGTGTAGTCAAGTTGTAGATATACTTGATAAACTCTCCCGTTTTCGCATCGTAAATACCGATACGTCCTGTTGTCCATTCACTGATCATCGTCCATTTTCCATGATTCGCAGGTTCGGCATGAAGCAGACGAGGCTGTACAGGTTTGGCGACTTTTTTGCCGAGTCTAGCAGTGTATGGCACAAGTTCCTCTTGAGATATCTTGGACTTGACCGCCTTAGGTGTTACACGTGTATACTGTGTAGCATCCCATGTCTGCAGAATCTTGCCTGTATGAGCGTCTATAAGATGCCCTTTATGTTTGTCAACCTCGATGATACGATCTGTTTTCAGCGTCTGCTTGTTGATGAGGTAGACTTTGTTGTAGTTCGTCGGTCCGCCAAGTACACAGTCAGACCAGATATATGGCGTATCTTTACTTGTTCCGACAAACAATCCACCACCGGCTGTCGGAACGTTGGCGACGACTTCATTGTTCATATCCCAAATGACGACATCACCGACGTTCATACTGTTTGTCGCATTGAGCTGACCATATCTCTCATTGTACCAGGAACTTCCCTGACCCGGGTGTGGTTTTGTTCCCGGACCGGTGTATATCTTCGCTGCAAGAGAGCGGGTTTTAAGGTCGATCACACCCATAAGGTCACTTCCTTGAGATGCGACATAAACAAAACGTCCGATCTGTTTTCCTTCGTTTTCAAACGCGTCGTGAAGAATTTTACCAATATTCGGTACATCCCCAACTATTGGGAAATCAGGCTTACTGTAATCGACTATATAAACATGTCCTCCATCCTTCAGCGCGAAGACGAAATATGGTGCATACGGCGTATCGGCAATAAATGCGACACGGCTCGGTCCGATGTTACCGTCAGGATCGATCACGCTTGAAGTCGGATAGACTTTAAGCGGCTCAAGTGTTTTGGCATCACAAAGTACTGCCCCACCAGGATTATAGTTCCCAGCCATCACATACTTGCCATCAGGAGAAACCGCAAGACCCCGAGACTCTTGTCCTACCTGCACACTGGCAATAGCCGGCTGTCCAGGAGCGTTGAGATCGAACATCGTCAAACGACCGGAACGGCTGATGGAGTATGCATATCGAGGCATTCGCTTGTTCGTCACCGTAACATGCACGGCAAATCCTGCCTTGTGGCGAGACAGAACTTTACCTGTTGTACTGTCGATAAAGTCGACCAATGAAGCGTCCCGCTCAGTAGCAAACGTAATATCTTTCACATCTTTTACATCCACCGGTTTAGGATATTTTTTGTACAACGCTTTTCTGTCTGCAAGTTGCTTCCACGTTTTTTTAACATCATCGAGTGAAAGTTTCAACTCTACCGTATTTTTCCAGTTCATCAGCCAATTGACCATTCCGGCCGCATCATCTTTTGTAAACATATGTTTCCATGAAGGCATAGCGGTACCTTCTCGCCCATTGAGTATCGTCTCAACAAGCGAGTAAGCCTCTTTTTTCTTCAATGCTTTCGGTCGAAGATCTGAACCGACACCACCCTGGTGAATAGGTCCATGACATCCTTGACACTCTTTTTCGTATACTTTTGCAAAGTTCATTTTGGAAGTACCGGCATACAAAGACCCGGCAACCAAAGAAACAGCCGCTGTGGCACTGATCAATTTTGAAATTTTCATCTCTCTCTCCTTTTTTTACTCTCTCGAACAGACCACTTTGAAATAATCTTCAAAGTGGTCACTTTTTGACGATTGTAAATCGCTTTCTCTCCCCTCTTTTTACTGCTCTTCTTCCAGGCGTTTTTTCTCCTGGAAGTAGATAAAGACCATTGGAAGGACTATCACCGTATGCAAAAAGATAGTCAGTGTCAACGGTCCTTGATTTAGCAACCCGAAAAAGCTCGGATTGACATCTGTAAATGGTTCTATCATCTTCTTCTCCTTTTATTGATCAGCTTCTACTTTGCCTATAGTGAGCAAATCCCACAATAGGTAGACAAATCCGACGAATGTCACGACACCCATCGCAAGACGCCATCCCATAGCCTGAGTCATCCAAGTAAGATTTTGTGCTATGAAGTAGGCATCCCAGCCACCGCCAAGATCTGCACGCTCGACGAGCACCTGTTCATATCCGGCAATAGTAAGTGCTACAGTCATACCAAGCACACCGAATGTGATCAAAGTGATCGCCATTTTAGACTTGAATGTCATCGTCATTTTTTTGACGCCGCTTGCACCCTGTACTCCAAGATACATCATACCAATAAGAATCGTTGCATACGCACCGAAGAATGCCAAGTGACCGTGTGCCGCCGTAAACTGCGTTCCGTGAGTATAGATGTTTACCTGTGGAAGCGTATGGAAAAATCCCCATATACCAGCACCCAAAAAGTTACCGAAGGCATTGAGCGCAATCCAGCCCATAGCCGGTGTATTGTTGACCGCATGCACTTCTTCACCTTCAAGTGCTTTTGCTTCTTTATGCCCCTGCTCTTTCCCCCAGTCGTAAAGAACATGCACGAACATCGCTACAAGCGGTACAGGTTCAAGGGCACTAAAGAGCGCTCCGATCTCCCACCAGTATTCAGGTGTACCAATCCAGAAGTAGTGGTGTCCAAGACCGAGGATACCAGAACCAAAGAGCATCAAAACTTCGATCCAGAGCCACATTTCGACTATCTCACGCTTTGCACCGAGAATCTTGATAAGACCGTATGCAGCCAAAGCACCGACAAAGACTTCCCACGTCGCTTCGACCCAAAGGTGGATAACCCACCACCACCAATACTGATCCATTGAGATATTGTCTGTAAAAAACATACCGGCAAGATAAAGACCCGCAAGTGCGAGCAGGTCAGCGACCAATACGGTCATAATTCCCGTTCGTCTTCCTTTCATATAGGTCGCAAAGACATTCCAGTAAAAAATAAGTACGACGACAACGATACCGATATCCGCCCATCTCGGCGCTTCGATATACTCACGTCCCTCGTTGATAAGCCAGATCGTACTCTCTTTTCCCGGTCCTACTTGAATGAAGATATAAACGAGCACAACAACCGTTACAGCAGCCGTCAATACCCAAAATGCGAGCTTGCCGATCCCGGCACCAACGACCTCTTCACCTGTCTCGTCGGGGAGCATGTAGTATACTGCTCCAAGCATCGCAAAGACCATCCAGACAACGAGCGCGTTGATGTGAATCATACGTGCTACGTTAAAATCAAGCACCTCGAACAAAAATCCCGGCCATATAAATTGGATCGCCGCAACAAGCCCTAACAGCAGCTGAGCGCCAAAGAGGACGATTGCGACACGGAAGTAGTTCATCCCCAGCTTTTGAGATTCATATTTTAAATGTGCATTAGTGAGCATTCGTGCCTCCTTTTAAGCGTTTCGCGTTTTGTGAAAAATTCCGCGGGAAGCCGTTCGTATCGATAGCGCTCATATGTTTCAAAAACGCCACAAGAGCAACCGCTTCATCTTTCGTGATTCCCAAATTCGGCATCATACGCGCGTGTGTCGGATATTGTGAAGGATGCATCAAAAACTCAGCCATCGCTTCTTCTTTTGTCTGCTTGCCCGTAATGGCTTCCATTGTCCCGTCATTCCATTTTGGATCAAGCCATGCTTTGGTAAGATCAGGCGCATAATAAGCACCGTTACCAAGAAGTGTATGGCAGTTCATACAGTTTTTCGCCTGCTCCGTCAACTTACCGTGATGCAGTAGTTCCGCAGCTTCTTTAGGGCTCCACTCTTTCCCGAAAAATGGCTCTTTCTTGCCGATAATCGGCACCTCATGTCCACGTCTTTGATCCATCTTGTAATCGATGTGATAGTTGATCACCGTGGGTGCGGGTACACGTTTTTTGATGCCTTTTTGCAAATCGGCATCGCTTCCCATACTGATTTGTCCCATCGTATCGAATGTCAACCAAATCAGCAATACGGCTGCCGTACCCGTAACCCATGCCGCCGAACGGCGCCAGAACCGTATGCTGGTCCACACCGAAGCGCTTTTCTTACTCATAATTCCTCCTTATTTAACCGGTTGATTCCCGGTCTCCTCTGCTTGATCGTATCGTTTTTCTGCCTGTTCCACAAGATAAAAGTACAGATGCGGTGCAAACAGATACGCCACCATTGCAACCATCAATACTTTAAATGTGAAGGGACTGCTGTGAATCCTGACAGAGAGATCATACAAACTGTACCCCTGCATAATCCAGAAAATATAAGAGACGGGCAACCATTTTTTAGAAAGGTAGCCCATCTTTGAAAATGTAACAAGCGCAGCATAACCAACGCCCAGTATCAGAACCATCGTTGAGACAACAAAGATTCCTAAAAACTCTCCCGGTGCTATTACCGGTAACGAAATGACCGTCTCCATTACACTGCACTCCTTTTTTTCCAGATTTACATAGAGTATTATGTCGCTTTTTAAAAACTTTAGGTTTGATATGAATCAAGGATTAGTGTGTTTTTTTTATTTTATTCGACAATGCAACGAGCGGTAAAAAAAGGTCTGGAGTAAGCCGGAGAGACAAAATTGTCACCTTTGAGCTCCCAGCCGTTCGTCTTTCTGATAGTCACGAACTGAGCACCTTTTCGGATGATACGATTTTCGCAAACCACACTCTTGCCCTCCGAAAAAGCGGCTTTGACTTCATTCATCCGTTTCGTCGTTATATAATAGTGCATCCCAATAAAAAAAGCCAATACGGTTCCAACTCCCGCCATCCCCTTTTTCATGGCATTTTTACCCATAAAAGGACGTGTTGTCACAAAAAGTGTCACACTCAAGATAACTACAGCCAAAAGCAGGTAACCGCCCTCGATATAAAAAAATTTCTGCATTTTTTCACTTCCTCTCTTATTGAATAGTAACGAAACAGATAAATTTTCCAATTGACACAAATCAAGCAAGATTAATTTTTTTGTTATCTACTTTACTATATAGTTAGGCTTTCTAAAAGGAGATGCGGTTTTGGATATCGTTTTAACACTTGTTTTTAGCATCGTTATGCTTTTTTTCATGATATATCCGGCAATAAAGATTACGGAATGGATTGACGAACGATACCCTTTGCCAAAAAAACTCTATACACCGTTTATGTTAACCACTGTCTTGCTGCTCTCTCTGGCGGTAGGACTTTTCCTCCATTATGCTTAAAGGTGAATTATGCATCGGTTGAGAGATTTCTTTTTTTTCGAAGAGCTCGATGAAACACACTTCAGAGAGCTGGAAAAGATTTCGAAAGTCGTACATTATAAAAAAGGCTCTATAGCTTTTTTCGAAGGGGAAGAAGCTGCCTCGCTTTTCATTTTGATCGAAGGTGTCCTGCAAGTCTACAAAACCGACAGAAAAGGCAACAGAATCATTCTTCACCACTTTTTCCCCAAAACGATGGTTGCGGAATTCGCCAATCTTGAGCATATACCTTTTCCCGCTTCAGCCGAATTTGAAACAGACGGTGCCGCTGTTATCATAGATTATCCGAAATTTGAAGAAAAATTTCTTTCACATCCAACTGTCAGCAAACTTCTGATCAAATCTTTGACAAAAAAGATCAAATATCTTGAAAATGTCATCGACAACAATATCGTGATGAACTCGACGGCTCGTGTCGCTAAATTTATTTGCGAACATGAAAACGACATTCACAAACTAAAAAAAAGACAAATCGCAGCCGATTTGAACATGACGCCTGAGACCCTCTCACGCATCCTGAAAAAATTCGTCACCCTCAACCTCATAAAAAAGGAAAAGGAACAGGTTTACATTCTCGATAAAAAAGGACTGGCCTGTTTTTATGAATAAAATGAATTTTCACACATATGTCAAAGCCGTCGGTACCGGACCTAAAAGCAATCGCGATCTCTCTTTTAAAGAGAGCGAAGATATGATGCGGCAGATTTTAGAACAAGAAGCCTATCCTGAAGAGATTGCCGCATTTTTGACGGGATGGCGTCTCAAACCGGAAACGATCACGGAATTCCAAGGAGCACTTGCCGCGTGCGACAAAGCTTCCAATTTTCAAAAAATCGAAAACAGCATCGAACTCGGCTATCCGTTTGACGGTAAAGCGAAAAACCCCTATTTGCTGCCGCTCATAGCCAAAAGTCTCGAAAAAAGCGATCTGCGGCTTGCCGTATATGGAGACGATATCATCCCGGCCAAAGAAGGTATCACACTCAAACAGCTTCACGAAGCGATAAATTTTCCAAGAAATCTCCATTACTTCGACCGGGCTTCTTACTCTCCGGCTATGCACAAACTCAGTGAAATGCGAAAACGCATAGGGCTTAGAACCGGCTTGAATACGATAGAGAAACTTCCCGGCATCTCACAAAGTAAATATGCGGTCACCGGCGTTTTTCACAAACCTTACGTCAAAAAATATGTCGGCATCTTTGGAGAACGCTACAAACGTCTTGCGCTCATCCAGGGAAATGAAGGTACCCCGGAACTTTTTGGCAAAGGCAGGCTCTGGATAGCTGAGAACGGAGAGATAGAGGAGTTTCATGTCGATCCGGAAAAGTTCGATATCCATTATGAAAAGTCTTGGGAGCGAATCACACCTCAAGAGTCTTTCAAGCAGCTCCAGGCCCCCTCAAACGAATTTAAAAAGCTTGCCAGGCTCAATGCGGCCATTTTTCTTTTCATAGCGGACAAAAGCTCCAGTATAGAAAAAGCATATGAAAGTTTAACCGACTTTTAACCACAAAAAGAGTATAATCTCCCAAGTTTACTCACAAGGGCAGTTATTATGAGAATCAAAAAAAGAGCGTTGACATTTGAAGATGTTTTGTTAGTTCCCCAGTACTCCGAAGTTCTTCCAAAAGAGGTCGATCTCAACACGAAACTCACCAAGAACATCGCACTCAAAATTCCTATGGTCTCCGCAGCTATGGATACCGTTACAGAGTACCGCGCAGCCATTGCAATGGCTCGTCTCGGCGGTATAGGTATCATACATAAAAATATGGATATAGAAAGCCAGTGTAGGCAGGTTCGCAAAGTCAAAAAAAGTGAAAGCGGAATCATCATTGATCCTGTCTACATCTCACCGGATGCAACCCTTGCCGATGCGGAAAAGATCATGAAAGAATTCAAAATCTCGGGCGTACCCGTCGTCGACGGTCACAACAAACTCCTTGGCATTCTCACAAACCGCGATATGCGCTTTGAGAAAGATCTACGTAAACGCGTGGATGAAGTGATGACGAAAATGCCACTTATCACTGCCAAACAAGGCATCAGCCTCGATGAAGCGGCAGACATCATGCACAAAAACAAGATCGAAAAGCTCCCTATCATCGACGATGAGGGCTTCCTCAAAGGGCTTGTAACGATCAAAGACATCAAAAAGCGCATCGAGTATCCAAACTCCAACAAGGATGACTTCGGTCGCCTAAGAGTGGGCGCGGCTATCGGTGTGGGTCAGATGGATAGAGCCAAGGCACTTGTGGATGCAGGTGTAGATGTGCTTGTTCTCGACTCCGCACACGGTCACTCCAAAGGGATCATCGATACGGTCAAAAAGATCAAAGAGACACTCGCAGTCGATGTGATCGCAGGGAATGTCGCAACGGGTGCGGCAACAGAAGCACTCATAGAAGCAGGTGTGGATGCGGTCAAAGTGGGGATAGGACCCGGCTCTATATGTACGACACGCATCGTTGCAGGTGTCGGTGTACCACAGATCAGCGCCATCGATGAATGTGCCGAGGCTGCCAGACCTCACGGTGTACCGATTATCGCCGATGGCGGTATCAAATACTCCGGCGATATCGCCAAAGCGTTGGCGGTGGGTGCGAGCTGTGTTATGGCAGGCTCACTCCTTGCAGGTACGGAAGAATCACCCGGAGAGACTATCATGTTCCAAGGTCGCCAGTACAAATCCTACCGTGGGATGGGAAGTATAGGTGCAATGCAAAAGGGAAGCAACGACCGTTACTTCCAGGAAGGGACGGCTGCAGACAAACTTGTCCCTGAAGGCATTGAAGGGCGTGTACCCTTTAGAGGCAGCATTGCCGGGATCGTGCATCAGATGATGGGCGGTCTAAGAAGTTCGATGGGATACTGTGGCAGCAAAAACATCGAAGAGTTCTGGGATAAGGCAGAGTTTGTCGAGATCACAAGCGCAGGGCTTAAAGAGAGCCATGTCCACGATGTCATCATCACCCAAGAAGCACCAAACTACCATGTCTAAACTTTCGGATGAAGAGTACTCTTCATCCACCTCTTCTGTCAAATATGCTGGATTTTTCATCCGTCTTGTCGCCTCATTTTTTGATACACTCTTTTTAGCTGTTCCGCTTGGCATCGTTGTCTATTTTCTAAGTGGTGGAGAGTGGTTTGATATTGGGACTTACTGGCACAATATGCAGTTAGCCGCCGCAGGCGATCCGCGCGCCCTCTCCACCCAGCCCAAAACCGATATGCGCTGGGAGATGCTCTTTGAAATCTCTGTTTTGATTGTCACGGTCGTGTTTTGGGACAAATGGGGAGGAACAACTCCCGGCAAAAGGATGGTCGGCATCAAGATCGTCGATGCAAAAACACTCGAAGATATCACCAACAAACAAGCCATCACACGAAGCTTTGGCTATATCGCCTCCACCCTCCCTTTTGGCATTGGCTTTTTAATGATACTCTTTCGTAAAGACAAGCGGGCTCTGCATGACCTGCTCGCAGATACTGTCGTGATATACGACAATGAAAAAGAGACAAAGGAAAACTGAAATGGACATAGAAACACTCGCACTTCACGCAGGATACGAAAAAGACGCCCATGGCACGATGGCAGTCCCTATCTACCAAAGTACGGCTTACGAGTTTCGCGACGCCGAACATGCGGCAAATCTCTTTGCCCTCAAAGAGCTTGGCAATATCTACACACGTCTGAACAATCCTACAACCGATGTATTTGAAAAGCGTTTTGCCGCACTTGAAGGTGGAGAGGCAGCCATCGCGACATCAAGCGGGATGGCGGCGATCTTCTACGCTTTTGCCAACCTGGCGGCAGCGGGAGAGAACATTGTCTGCGCTTCACAGGCTTACGGCGGGACGCTTACCCAAACGGCGCACACGCTCAAGCGTTTTGGTATCGAAGCGCGCTTTTTCAATGTACACGATATGGAAGAACTACGCTCAAAAATTGATGACAAAACCCGCGCGATCTTCTTTGAGACACTCACCAACCCAAGCATCGATGTCGCCGATATCGACGCCATCGTCGCTATAGCTAACGAGCATGGGATCGTGAGTGTCACCGACAATACCGTTGCCACTCCTATCCTCTGCCAACCACTGCTTCGCGGTGTGGATGTGAGTGTCCACAGTGCCAGCAAATACACAACCGGACAAGGGCTTGCCATAGGCGGTATCATGGTCGAGCGAAAAGGACTTACGGACAAACTCAAAAGCAATCCGCGCTACGCTCATTTCAACGAGCCCGATGAGAGCTATCACGGGCTTGTCTATACAGAAGTGGGGCTGCCTGCCTTTACACTGCGCGCACGCCTTTCTCTGCTTCGCGATCTTGGTGCAGCTCCAAGTCCCTTTAACTCCTGGCTCTTTATCCAAGGGATGGAGACACTGCCACTTAGGATGCAAAAGCACTCCCAAAACGCTTTGGCGGTTGCGAAGTTTTTAGAAGAGCATCCAAAAGTCAAAAAAGTCAACTACCCCGGCTTGCCATCAAATCCCAACTACAAAATGGCGCAAAAGTACTTCAAAGATGGTATGGCAAGCGGACTGCTTAGCTTCGAGCTTGGCTCCTTTGAAGAAGCTAAAAAAGTAGTCGATAGCGTCGAGATCTTCAGCCTTGTCGTCAATATCGGTGACTCCAAGTCCATCATCACCCACCCCGCTTCGACAACCCATCAGCAGCTCAGTGAAGAAGAACTTGTCGCTTGCGGTGTCCCAAGCGGGCTGATCCGCCTCTCATGCGGATTGGAGAGTTCGAACGATCTCATCGAAGACCTCAAGCAGGCTTTAGAAAGAGTTTAGTTAGTTTGGATAAAATTGCATTAAAAAAACAGACTGTGCACACCAAATCGTAAAGAAAATGGATTTCGCGATATGTGTGCAAGGTCTGTTAAAAAAGCAAGTGATTTGAGCCTGAACCTCCAAACGAAAAAAGAACACTTTACCAATCCGCTGTATTTAGAGAGTGGACGCATTCTTGAGCCGTACGACATCGTTTATGAAACCTACGGTGAAATGAACGAAGACAAAAGCAATGTCGTTGTCGTCTGCCATGCACTTACAGGCAGTCATCACGCTGCAGGCCTGTATGAAGGAGATACGAAACCCGGATGGTGGGACGGGCTTATAGGCAGCGGGAAGGCTATCGACACCGACAAGCACTTTGTCATCTGCACCAATGTCATCGGCAGTTGCTTTGGCTCCACCGGTCCGATGAGTCCGCAACCACCGCATCAAAATCCTTACAGATTCAAATTTCCCGTCGTCACCATCAAAGATATGGTCAAGGCACAGAGGATTCTCTTTGACAGGCTTGGGATCCATCATGTAAAAGCGATCGTGGGCGGCAGTATGGGTGGTATGCAGGCTCTGCACTTTGCGATCCACTTTCCTAAATTCGCAGACAGCATCATCGCACTAGCCACCACCTACGCTACACAACCATGGGCGATCGCTTTTAACAAAGTCGCCCAAGAAGCGATCCTCAAAGATCCGGACTTTCAAAACGGCTACTATGACCCCGATGTGATCAAAGAGCAGGGATTAGCCGGTATGGCGGTGGGAAGAATGGCGGGACACATCAGCTTTCTCTCCCACGATTCGATGCAGAAAAAGTTTGGCAGAGAGTACAAAAGAACAGACGGGCTGTATGAGCTTTTTGGAAAGTTTCAAGTAGAAAGCTATCTTGAATACAACGGCTACAACTTTACCAAATGGTTCGATCCATTGAGTTACCTCTACATCACCAAAGCGATCAATATCTATGACCTTGCACGCGGATTTGACAGCTTGGAAGAGGCGCTACGCCGAATCAGCTCGAACCTGCTGCTGCTGAGTTTCAAAGAGGATATGCTCTTTCGAAACGAGGAGATGAAACATATAGCCGATATCCTCAAAAAGATAGGCAATACCGATCACACCTATATCGATATCGACAGCGACTATGGGCATGACGCTTTTTTGGTGGAGCTTGAAAAATTTGATCACTATATCCGGGAGGTTTTGGAGCGATGAGCGAAAAAGAGATGAGTTTCGAAGAGAAAATAGAGCGCGCGAAAAAGATACTCGAAAGGCTGATGGATCCCGAGATCACGCTGGCAGAAAGTGTCAAAGCCTACGAAGAGGGGATCAAAGAGCTAAGTGAAGCAACCAAGCTGCTCGAAGAGGCCAAACTCAAGATCAACGAGATAAAAGCCTCCTGATGTTAGCTGCAGTCTTACAACTCAACTCACAAGGGCTCAGTTCCACAAAACTTTACAATTACATCCGCATCGCACACAAAAAGGGGGTCAGAGTGCTCCTTCTTGGCGAGTACATCCTCAACCCGTTTTTCAAAGAGCTTGAAAACCTCTCACTGGAGATGATAGAGGAATCAAGCAGACTCCAGAGCAAAGTGCTAAGAGAGAGTGCAAGAGACTACAATATGACGATCGTCGCTCCACTGGTACTTGTCAAAGGGGGCAAACCCTACAAAGCGACAGCCAAGTTTTCCCCAAAAAGAGTGATGTACTACTATCAGCAGTTTCTCATCAACTACCCACACTGGAACGAAGAGAAGTTTTTCGCAAACAAGATAGAAGAACCAAAATCACCACTTGTTTTCAAAACATCGGGAGTGAAATTTGCCGTGCTCAATGCTTTTGAAATCCATTTCGATGCACTGTGGCACTTTGTCGATGAAAGAAACATCGACTGTGTCTTGTTGCCGGGAGCAGCGACCTTCGGCTCGTATGAGAGATGGGAAGCACTGGTACGCACCCGTGCTTTCACCCACAACTGTTATGTGCTCCGAGCCAACCGGATCGGGGAGTACCGTTCACAAAACGAATGCTGGGAATTCTATGGGGATTCCATTCTCGCTTCACCTGATGGCGAAATTCTGAACCACCTTGGCAATCAGGAAGAATTGATGATCGTAGAGATCGATCATGACGATGTCAAAGACGCCAAAAAAGCGTGGCGATTCAAAGAAGCATTGCAAAAAAGAAATTTGCTATAATTCGAAAAAACTTTTTAAGGAGACAGAACAGTTGAGTGATTCGCAACCCAACCGGAGCAGTGAAAAAAAAGAGGAGAAAGAGAATTTTTTCGAATACTTCTTCGAAGATTACTGGGATATATTCGTCGGTATTTTTGCCATAGTGATAGCTTTTTACTTTCATCACACTCACTCCATACTGCTTTCGACACTCTTTGCGGCAGTCGGGATCGGTTCCTTGTCCCTGACTGTTTCGGAAATCGCCGAGATCCTTTCTGAACGACTCAAAGAGCCTTATGGCAGCTTTGTACTTACTTTCAGCGCCGTTGCAGTCGAGATTATACTTCTTTATATCATCCTTCTTCAAGCCCATGAAAATCCGCAGATTCTCGATACGGTCAAAGGGGGTATCATCTCCGCCGTCATTGTAGATATGAACGTTCTTTTGGGGCTTGCCGTCTTTATTGGGGGGCTGAAATTCGTCGAACAGGAGCATAACAAAGAGACCTCAAGTGCCTATACGACCATCCTCTATGTCTCCTCTATGGCCCTACTCGTTCCAAGTCTGCTCAGCCGCAGCGACCATACGCCGCAGGTCGTTATGGAAGCGTCGATGTATATCGCGGCTTTGCTCTTTGCTTTTTATATCGTTATCGTCATCTTCCAGACCAAGACCCACACCCACTTCTTCAAACAGACTGCAAGAAGCCGTATCTTCCGCTTAAAACGCAAGCTCAAAGAACAAAACCATGAAGAAGATGAAGATGAGGATGACGACTATATCTTTGATCGCCTGCCTAACCTTGTGCTTATTTTCTCCATCTTTTTCTGTATCGCCATTATCGCTTTGGGGGCAGAGGTATTTGCCAAAGACGGCGTTGTGCTTGCCAAAGATTTCGGTATCTCTACAGGTATTGCGGGGCTTATCATCGCGATCATCTCCGTCTCACCCGAGATCGCCACAGCGATCAAAGCGGCCAAAAACGATGAGATCCAGCGTGTTGTCAATATCGCCATGGGGGCTTCCACCGTCTCGATCCTGCTTACCGTTCCTATCTTGATGCTACTTGCCTATAACAGCGGCATCAAGCTCACACTCGATTTCAACCCTCTTGAAGTGGGAGCACTGATCCTTACGATCATCCTTGTTTGGAAAACGACGGATGAAGGACATACCAACTACTTCGAAGGGATCTCCCACCTGATGTTCTTCACGGCTTATGCCATTATCGCAGCTTTCTTCTAAGCTGCAAAAGAGTTGTCAAAAAAGAAGGATATAATAAATTATTATAAAAATGTGATATAATCCAAAGAAAAAACGGATCGTATCATGAACAACTACTTCGCAAGACAGATCAAACTCTGGGGAGAGGAGACGCAAAAATCTCTGCAAGATAAAAAGATAGCCATTATCGGAGCCGGAGGGCTGGGAAGTTCTCTGAGCTTTGCGTTGGGTTCAAGCGGTATAGGAGAGGTCCATATCGTCGATTTTGATGAAGTGAGTGTGCACAACATCCACAGACAGATCGCATTTCGCACAACGGATGAAGGCAAAAACAAAGCTGAAGTCAATGCCGATATCATTATGCAGCGATGCCCCTATACCAAGGCAATCCCACACGCTCTTAATTTCCAACAGTGGAGTGAACTGGACATCGACGTCGATCTTATCATAGACGCAACCGACAACCTGCCAACACGTGGTGAGATAGACAAATATGCCAAAGAGAAAAATATCCCGTGGATTTATGGAAGTGTCGAGGCATTCAATGGTCAGGTCTGTTTCTTTGACCAAGCCAGTTTTCGCGACTTTTTCACCATCAAAGAGCGCACCCCCGCAGGTATAGCAGCTCCTATCGTAATGCATATCGCCTCACTCCAGGCAAATCTCGCACTTCGCTATCTGGCAGGATGGAGTGTGAAAAAAGATTTTGTTTACTACCTCTTTTTCAATGAAGAGGGGGAACTCATCACGCAAAAATTTGCAATAGGTTGAGGGAACACAATGATACGCTATATACTGATCTGCCTTTTTACGATCTCTTTTCTTCAAGCGGCAGACTTTTACGATGATTTTGAAAAATACGCCCCTTACACGCTGCCCAAAGGATGGAGCGTCGCAGCGACACATCCAGGAAGCACGACAGCCAAGTGGCAGATAACTATCGACCATACCCGCCCACCATCCAATCAGCATGTACTCACACTTACAAAAGCGGGCAAAAGCACCTTCAATCTCTGCTACAGAAGCGATATCCGGATGCAAAACGGCAGTATCAGTGTTTTGTTCCATGCCAACAGCGGTCGTATCGACCAGGGTGGAGGCATCATGTGGCGTGTACAGGATGCAAACAACTACTACGTAGCACGTTTCAATCCACTTGAAGACAACTTTCGCTTCTACTCCGTCATCGATGGATATCGCCGCCTGATCTGCACAAACGACACCGTTCATCTCTCAAAAGGGTGGCACTCGATGACGATCAAACAGCAAGGAAAACACTTTAGAGGCTATATAGACGGAACCAAACTGCTTGAGTGTCAAGATGACAGGATCACCAAAAGCGGTGGTGCAGGCCTTTGGACCAAAGCGGATGCGGCAACTTCGTTTGATGATTTTCAACTCAAGGCACAATGATGAAAAAAGCTCTTGTGGTACTTTTTGCTCTTTGTTTGATGATAGTCGGCTGTAGCAAAAAAGAGACGCCTGTAGTTACAGTCTATGTCTCGGAAGACCAGGTCTTCTCCGAGCCGATTCTCAAAGCTTTCGAAAAAGAGACAGGTATCCACGTCAATGCCCTCTACGATACAGAAGAGTCCAAAGGAACAGGGGTGATGAACCGCCTTATAGCCGAGCGAACCCACCCCCAGGCAGATCTCTACTGGGCAAACGAACCCATCCGCGCAGAAGTTCTCAAAGCAAGAAATATCCTCACTCCCTATCACAGTCCCAATGCCAAAACAATCGATCCCAAGTACAAAGACCCCGATGGGATGTGGACAGGCTTCTCAGCCCGCATCCGTCTCTTTGTCGTCAACGACGGTGCCAAACTCTCTCCCAAAAAAATTTTCGACTATATCGATCCCCGCTTCAAGAACGAAGGCGTTATCGCCAATCCGCTCTTTGGCTCCACCGCAACCCATATAGCCGCTCTTTTTAGCCTGCTTGGCGATGCAAAAGCCAGGAGTTTTTTGCAAGGATTGAAACAAAACGGTGTGGCAATCGCCACAAGCAACGGAGAGAGCGCCGATCTCGTCGCCAAAGGACGCTACGATTTCGCTCTGGTTGACAGCGACGACGCTATCAGCCGTATCGAAAGCGGCGCACCTATAAAAATCGTCTATCCCGATCAGGACAAGAAGGGCTTAGGAGTGCTCGTGATCCCAAATGCCGTAATGCTTATCAAAAACGCACCCCACCCAAAAGCGGCAAGAAAACTGATGGATTATCTCCTCAGCCCAAAAACCGAAGCTGCCCTCGCCAAAGCAAAATGCGCGCAGATCCCCTTGCATCCGGGAGTCCCAAAACCCGCAAAACTCAAATCCATCGACACACTCAAAGTGATGCCCGTAGAGTATGGAAAAGTAGCGCGAAAACTGATGCAGATCACACCGTTGCTTCTAAAATGGAGTAAAGAGTAGATGCGATTTTGGCAGCTACTTTTATGGCTGACACTTGGTGTTTTGATCGTCGTAGGCATCGCTCCGTTACTCAAGATGTTTCTTCTCACGCTTCTTTCTTGGGATCACGCCATCTCTTTGGATATCCTCAAAGAGACGACGCTGCTGTCGACACTGCTCTTCGCTCTTGGTGTTGCTTTTTTCGCAACAACGCTCGGTACGCTGCTTGCACTGCTGTTTGCAAAAACCGACATCCCTTTTGTGGCGATATGGATGACACTGCTTGGTCTGCCGCTGCTGCTACCAAGCGATATCGTCGCCCTTGGATGGATCGATCTGCTGCTGCCCTTCGATACGTTAAGAGAATATCTTGAGAGTTATGGAGGCGCCTTTTGGATCGAAACCACGATATATATGCCTATAGCGATGCTCTTAGGCTATTTTTATCTGCGCCGCATACCTTCGCAAATCGAGTATGCCGCCCTTCTGTATATCGATGAAAGCAGGATGGTGCGCACCATAGACCTGCCATTGCTGCGCCCGATGCTCCTTCTTTCCTTTTTGATCATTGTGCTACTCTCTCTTGGAGAGTTCGCGGTGCCAAACGCACTCCATATCAGACTCTACAGTGTCGAACTTTTTACGCGATTTAGTGCGCTTTACGACTTCGAAGCGACACTGGTAATGAGCCTACCCCTGCTTCTTATCGCTGCGGTTGCGATTTGGATCGAGCAAGCCGCTGCGAATCAAAACCATTTTACAAAGCTGCATAGCCGCAGTTATCGCATACAGCTGTCTCCATCTCTCAAAAGATCTTTGCTATTAGGAGTGGGCATACTTGTCGTACTCATCACACTCCTGCCGCTTTTTGGGATCGCATCTTCGATAGACTCTTTGACACAGCTTTGGCAGGGATTCACACATATCCTAACTCCCGTTGCACACTCGCTTCTCTACGCCGTTCTCGGCGGTGCTTTTTTAACATTTACAGGCTTCGTCGCTGCAGTGACACACCGTTATCATCCTTCAAAACTTACGCGTTTTGAAGAACAGATCATGCTCTTTTTTTTCATACTGCCTTCTATAGTCATCGCCGTCGCACTGATTGGTTTTTACAACACCGCCCTTACGGATTGGGTCTATGCTTCTGCGTTTATGCTGCTTTTTGGATATATGGCAAAGTACCTCATCCTCCCTACAAAAGCACTCCAAATCGCCCTTGACCAAATCCCAAAAAGTCTCAGCCAAGCCGCACTCATTCACGGTGCCACACCCATAAAGATGCTGTGTTTTATCATCGTGCCGCTTCTGCGCCGTCAGCTTGTTGCCGCCTTGCTGCTTGGCACACTCTTTTGCTTGCGAGAGAGTACACTCTCGATGCTTCTGCTGCCTGCTGGAGAGGCGACATTTCCTCTATATCTCGCTACCCATGCGGCAAACGGTGCAAGCGGCGTGATTGCGGCAATGGCTTTGTGGATGGTTTTTGTCGTCTTTTTCGTAACCGTCACTTTTGTCAGACTCGCTGCAAAGTTTTCAAGGAGTCTCGATGCTGCGATTTGAGAATGTTGTACTTGGATACGGTACAAAAGTGATCCTGAAGATACCGCATCTTCATATCGCTGCAGGGGAGAGGCTTGTGATCAGAGGAAGTTCCGGTAGTGGCAAGAGTACACTTCTTCGCACCGTCGCCGGCTTTGAAGTACCGCTTGAAGGGTCGCTCTATCTCGAAAATCAATGTGTCAGTAAAAAAGGAAAGGTTATAACACCGCCGCACAAACGTCATATGGGTATGGTTTTCCAGGATCTAGCCCTGTGGCCGCATATGAATGTAGGAGAGAACATCACTTTCGGTCTAAAAATGCAGGGCATTCCGGCAACACAAAGAGCCGCCCGACTCCACGACATGCTTGCGATGACAGGTCTGCAAAACTACGCTTTCCGCTCCGTCGAAACCCTCTCAGGCGGAGAGCAGCAACGCGTCGCTCTTGCACGTGCACTTATCACACATCCAAAAACAATCCTTATGGACGAACCGCTTTCAAGTCTCGATGAAAAACACAACTGGCAACTTCGCGAAGAGATCGTCCGTCTGCAGGAAAAACTCGGATTTACTCTCCTTTATGTAACTCACAACAATGAAGAAGCGAAGTTCATTGCGACACGCCTCCTGACTCTTGTACCTAAAACAGATGAGAATGCCGTTTATGGAATAGAGAGAGAAGAATCTATATCAATACAAAAATGATTGGGAATCGGGCTCTTTTTATTGACACCCGGGTTGTATATGAGTATATCGTCGAGCATGTCTCTCGTATCTGTCGGTTTATGTACATGTCCACACAGAACGATGCTTGGTGTAAGCACTTTCTCTTTTATCTTTTTATAAAAAGTTCTGTCTCCCCTCTCTTCATGCTTTTTTTCATGATAGGATGTTTTCGTATATGCCGGCGGCAGATGATACAAAACCACGTCGCATTCGCCAAACGCATCGAATTCCGGATCGGTATAGGGGATACATCCAAACGTTATGCCCTCAATCGTTTGTATCGTGTTGTCACTGTAAATACTTGTAATATGATTGAACCATTCCTGATTCTCCGCTACTTCTATGTCATGATTTCCACTACATATGAAAAGCGGCTTCTTAAACGCTTTCATCCACTGCGAAACCCACGCTATCTGCTCAGACAACGACTCACTGCTGGATGGTTCCAAAAAGTCCCCCGTGATACAAAAGAGATCGAAACTCTTTTGCTGCAAGGCTACCCATTCAAACCAACCTTTGTTAAAATGAAGGTCTGTCGTATGAAGGATTTTCATCTATGACTCAACTCTTTCTCATTGCTTAAAAGTGACCGTTTCGTCTTTGATGATTATTTGAGTTTGGAGATATACGCTCCAAGTGCTTTGATATCTTGATCGGAAAGCTTTGCCGCCTGTCCCTGCATTACGGCACCCATCCCGTGAACATTCCTTGTTTTTGCTTTATAACCCTCCAACGCCTCCTCGACTTTTGCAGCACTCCATCCACCTATGGCATCCGACTTTCCAAGTGCCTTTTTCTCACCTTTTGCACCATGACAGCCGGCACAGCTTTTAAACAAGCTACTAGCGTCCGTCAGTGGCTTTTGCGGCTGTTTCTGTTTTTTGATATTCGACGGTGTCGGTGCTGCAGTCGCCGGGATTTTTGCAACATTCGACTCCTCTTTTGGTCCATGTGTTTCGATGGCTACACTCTGCTCTTTTTGAGGTTCCGGTTTTTTACCTACAACCGTCTCCACAACTTTTTTTTGTTTCACTCCGGTTTCCGTCTCCGTTTTTTGCTCGTTGTTACCGCATCCGACAAATAAAAGTGCCGCCGCAGCGATGATGGAGTACATATGTTTATGCATCTTCTCTTTTCCTTTTCTTGGTATAATATGAAGAGTATTATACAACAGACTTCTTTCATAACATAGATATAAGCGCTGAAGAAAGGAAAAAAGAGGGAATTGTACAACATCTTTTTTCCCAAGAGAGAGGCGTGGGAGATTTTTCGTGTGTTTGGCAACAAAGCTGTGATTATGCCAAAGAACATCGGATGTGATAAAAATATCAAACCAAAAATGAAACCCTATGTTATGAGTGATCAAATAAAGGACTTTTAAAACGTGCGATTTCAACCTTACCCTTTTGAAAAATTAAACACACTGCTTGCCGGCATAATGCCGAATGAAGTTTACGAAAGCTCCTCATTGACGATAGGAGAGCCACAGTTTGAAACACCCGAATTTATCCAAAACAAACTGTGCGAAAATGCTTCACTTTTAAAAAAGTATCCCAAAACGTCGGGGGAAGAGCTTTTACGGACAGCAATGCGCCACTTCAACGCCAAACGCTTCGGCTTGGAACTGAGTAACGAACAGATCATTCCGACTTTTGGAACACGGGAAGTACTCTTCAACCTCCCGCAGTTTCTGCTGCATGACAAGAACTCTCCCGTTATGGCATTTACAAACCCCTTCTATCAGATTTACGAAGGTGCGGCTATCGCCTCTCGTGCCAAAGTACATTATATCTCCCTGACCAAAGAAAATAACTTCAAACCCGTTATCGACGAAGAGGTACTTGCAGCATGCGATCTGGTCATACTCAACTTTCCAAACAATCCTACCGCTTCGACTTTAAGCATAGAAGAGCTTGGCAAATGGATCAAACTCGCTTTGAAATACGACTTTATTCTTCTGAATGATGAATGCTACAGTGAACTCTATACACGAGATCCCGTTCCTTCACTGCTTCAGGCTGCAAAATTTATCGGCAATGACACTTTCAAAAACACACTCGTCGTTAATTCCATCTCCAAGCGCAGCAGCGCGCCGGGTCTAAGAAGCGGCTTTATTGCCGGAGATGCCGAGATACTCAAAAAGTATATGCAGTACCGCACCTATGTAGGATGCGCTTCACCGCTGCCGCTGCAATATGCTGCCGCTGCGGCCTGGAACGACGAAGCACACGTAGAGGCTTCACGCGCCATCTACAAAGAGAACTTCCGTCTCGCTCAAGAAATCCTTGAATGTGCAATCCCAAAGGCCACCTTTTATATCTGGCTGAAAGTACCAAACGCACTCGAATTTACAAAAAAACTCTACAAAGACTACAATGTCAAAGTCCTCCCGGGAGAGTTTCTAAGCCGCAATGACAACGGCATAAATCCGGGCAAAGACTTCATACGCATCGCACTTGTGGAAAATCCGCAAAAGACGCAAGAGGTACTAACAAGACTCAAAAAGGCACTCGATGAACACAAATAGTACGGAAACACTCAAAAAAGAGATACTTTCAGCCGTCCAAAACGGCGATATCGCCAAGCTCTATATGCTCGAACAAAAAGCTAACGACACGTTCAACGAAAAGACACTGCTGGATTATTACCGTAATATTCTCGATCTGGCACTTGAAAAGCTCACCGATACACTTGAGTCACACACAAAGCTGAAGATGAACGAAGTACAGGACTTCGCAACGGCAAGAGCGCTGTATGAGTACGCGATGGAGCATTATCATGCCGGCAAAAACGAAGATGCCGCAGCGCTTTTTGAGATACTCGGCGGTATCACTGACGATGAAAAGTTCTCAGAGGCGATGCAAGTCCATACGGCAGCTGCAAGAAAAGGGATCGATCTTGACACCTTCTTGGAGGAGTATGCCGATATGGACGCGGTAGAAGCTTCAGGGAATTTCTACATAGGTGATTTTACCGACTCGGTACACTCTTTGCTTGCAGATGCAAAGAAGGAGAGCGAATGAAGATCCACTTTATAGGCATCGGCGGTATCGGGATATCGGGTCTTGCGCAATATATGCGCTACAAAGGGCATAGTGTCAGCGGCTCGGATATCAGCGACACCATCATCACCCAAAAGATGCGCGATATCGGCATAGCGACAACCATTCCCCACAGCAGCAGCGCCATTGATGATCAGGATCTTGTCGTCCACTCCGCCATCATCCGCCCGGACAACCCCGAAGTCGTCGCCGCCAAAGCAAAAGGGATCGAGGTACTTGCCCGCCGCGAAGCACTGCCGAAGATACTTGGCGACAAAAAGGTCTACTCCGTTGCGGGTGCGCACGGCAAGAGTACGACCACGGCGATCCTTGCATCGATCATGGATGGGAGTGCCATCATCGGAGCGGAGTCCAAAGCCTTTGGCAGCAATGTCCGCTATGATGCCGGCAGCGATGTGATGATCTTCGAAGCTGATGAGAGTGACGGCAGCTTTCTCAACTCCAACCCCTACTGCGCCATCGTCATCAACGCCGAGCCCGAGCATATGGAGTACTACGACTACAACTTCGACCGTTTCTACGACTCCTACAAACGCTTTATAAAGATGGCGCAATGCCGCGTACTCAATGCCGAAGACCCCTTCCTCGCTACGCTCAAAAACGAGATAGATGCCCAGTGGCTCCATCCATCCAAGGATATCAAAAACATCGAGTATGTCCTCATCGACGACGAGCCACACACCCGTTTCACGCTCAAAGATCTCGGTACTTTCGATGTATGGGGCTTTGGCAAGCATATAGCACTCGATGCCTCGCTGGCGATCCTTGCGGCCAAAGAGTCGATGGATATCGAGGAGATCCGCAAGAAGCTGCTTGGATTTAAGGGTATCAAGAAGCGCTTCGACATCGTCGGCAAAGATGCCAACCGCGTCATCATCGACGACTACGGACACCATCCAACCGAGATTCGCGCTACATTCGAGTCGGTCAAAGAGTATGCGCAGCTCAAAGGCTTCAAGCACATCACCGCCATCTGGCAGCCACACAAATACTCCCGCACCATCGACAATCTCGACGAGTTCGTCAAGTGTTTCGAAGGTGTGGAGGAGCTGATCATCCTGCCTGTATGGAGTGCCGGGGAAGCCAAGCGCGACATCGACTTTGCAACCCTTTTCAAGCAGTACAACCCGACCTTCGCCGATCGCATCAAGCGCGCGAACAACACGATCAAGGTCATCAAAGACCAAAAAGAGCTCAAAAGCCTTGATGACGGCCTTATCATCAGCTTTGGAGCGGGCGATATCACCTACCAGATACGAGGTCTTACATAGTGGGATATCTCACCGCCATAGCCATCGTGGCTATCCTCTTTATGCTGATGCACTACTTCACAGAGCTCACCCACACCCAAAAGATCACAATCACCGCAACACTGCTTGGTTTTATCCTCTTTGCCTGGGGATACAACCTCTACAAAGCCAAAGAGCGCGAAAAGATGCTCGACATCGTCGTCAAATACAAGCAGGGCAAAACGATCCGCTGCGGCAAGTACGATGTCAACCAAACCAACTTCAGCCTAAGTGTGGGCACCTATACCTTTATCGGCAAAGAAAATACCCCCTACTACGCGATGATGATCAGTGCTTACGACTGCGAGTGAAAAACAGCATCGAGCAAAGCGGCGTCACTTCGGCTATGTCCATAAATGACCACCTCAAGCTCATAATCTCGAGGCCTAAAGAAAAACTCTCTGTAAAGCTCGGCGACTTTTCGCTTGTCCAAACCTCCAACCCCAGTCCCCATAAGCGGCAGCACCACCTTGATCTTTTTTGAGTGTTTTTGGGCATATCTGCCGAAAATCTTTTCCATATTTTCAAGCGCCTTTTGAATGTCACTATAAATCGGAGTGACATCCGAAGCAATCGCCCCGCCACTATAGTCCATCACCGCCACATGCATAATCCACTCAAAATCAAGCGCCTCACACCCTTTGGTAAGGACAACATCCCCTTTGTGCAGTGGAGCGAACTTCTGCAAAGCTTCGTTCATCGCTCTTTGCAAACCCTCACCACACTTTTGCCTAAAAGCACCCGAAACACCGCTGCCTAGTGCCAGTATGGTATTGGATGGATTGACTATAAAAGTACCATTAGGCTCATTAAGCAGATTGCCCTCTTTGATAACGATATGCGGCTTCTGCATTACAAACACCACGCAATCGGCTGCAGACCAAACGACTCCAAGCAGGCATTCGCTCTTGAAAAAGGCTTCGAGCCAAAAAATCCTCTATAGGCTGAAAGCGGTGAGGGATGCGGCGAAGCGATGATGCAGTGTCTGGTTGTATCTATAAGCTTGATCTTGTTTTGCGCCGGTCTGCCCCAGAGAATGAAGACGACATGCTCTTTTTCGTCACTGATAGCTTTGATCGTCGCATCGGTAAAGCGTTCCCACCCCTTTTCTCTGTGTGAATTGGCTTCCCCCTGACGTACCGTCAGTACGGTGTTGAGCAAAAACACCCCCTGCTTCGCCCAGGGAGTGAGGTCGGAGGTTTGCGGGTATGGACAGCCGATATCATCGACCAGCTCTTTGAAGATATTTTGCAAAGATGGAGGAAAAGGCACACCGTCAAGCACCGAAAAAGCAAGACCGTGCGCCTGATTGATGCCGTGGTAGGGGTCCTGACCGAGGATGACCACTTTGACTTTGTCAAACAGAGTCGTATTGTAGGCGTTGAAAATCTTGTTGCCTGGAGGAAAAATCGTATAGCGCTGCTTTTCCTCCAAAAGAAACTTCTTGAGCTCCACCATATAGGGCTTGGCGAACTCTTGGGCAAGCACCTCTTTCCAGCTTGGATCGATTTTAGGATTTATTTGCATTGACATCTATTTGTGTGAAGAGAGTTGCATCGCCCCATATATCAATGACCCCATAAAAGCGACTGCGATAACAATCATCATGATATCTGCTGCCAAGTGCATCATAGCTCCTCGAGTTTATCAATGTGTGAATGTAATGTTTTTGCGACATAGGAAAACAAAACAATTGCACTTAAAATGAGAATAGAGCCTATCCAAAACAAAGTCCCAAACATTCAAATAAAGTTTGACAAGACCCGTCCCTATAGCGAGTATAACAGCCAATATAAATCCTAAATATGCTTTCAAAGCGCCGATATACTCTTTTTCTCTATCGATCTTTCCCATAATTATACCTCAAAATACTCTTTATCGAAAAAACTCCCGACAGAGATATTTTTAAACGCGGAATTCAAAGATACAAAAAGTTTTGGATGCTTCTTCTCAAGTTCTGCGAGAAGCTGCTTGGCATCTTCCCTGGCGTGTGGAGCCTTAATATCGAAGCGAAGCGCAGGACATGCCTCGTCCCCAATCGTCTCAAAGCCGTTCTCATCGGCAAAAGCGCGCAGTTGCCGTTCTCGCAGCTGGATCAGCGGACGGATAACATACAGACCGTTGCCGGCTTTGTAGATGGGTGCGAGACTTCGCAGCTGCCCGTTGTAGATAAAGTTCATAAAAAAGCTCTCCGCCGCATCGTCGAGATGGTGACCGAGGGCCACCTTGTTGCAGCCGAACTTCTTGGCAGCACTGTAGAGCGAACCGCGACGCATGCGGGAGAAGAAGGAGCAGTAGGAGGAGTTTTTGCGTATCTTTTCGTTGGCAAGTTCGTAGACATTGGTATCGTAGATCTCATGCGGGATGCCGTACTCTTCGCAGTGTTTGTGCAGGTTTGTATAGTCTTCGCCCATCCCGTATGTCACGGTTACAGCAACAAAATCGAATGCAAACGGAGCGCGTCTTTTCTGCTCTTTGAGGGCGTGCACCAAAGTCAGCGAATCCTTGCCTCCTGAAAGCCCCACAAGGATCTTGTCCCCCTCCTCTATAAGCCCAAACTCCGCATTCGTCTTGCCGATGCGGCTCATAATTTTTTTAGAAATTTTCGCGTTTTTCATACAACCAAACGCTCTATCAGCTCATCAAGAAGGCGCATCAAAAAGTCCGCACTGATCTTCGCACTGCTCTCTACAAACTCTTCGAAGTTAAAGCCCGCATCCATATCCGCCGCATCGCTGATGGAGCGAAGGATGAAAAAGGGCACATCGAGTGCGTCACACACAACCGCGACACTCGCTCCCTCCATCTCAAGCGCGTCGGCTTTGAAAGTTTTTGCGATAAACTCTTTTCTCTCTTCACTGGCGATAAACTGATCACCCGTTGCGATAATGCCCTCATGCACTTCCACACCCATCTTCTGTGCCACTATCTTCGCAAGCGCTCTTAGATCCGGATCACTCTCGACATAGACACTGCCACCGGGAACGAAACCGTGAGGATGACCAAATATTGTGATATCGAGATCGTGCTGCGCAAGCTTGGTAGCCACGACAAGATCACCGATCTTAAGATCGGGATTGACCGCACCGGCAACTCCCGTAAAGAGCAGGATATCGCATGCAAACATCTCTAACATCGTCGTTGCGGTCAAAGTGGAAAAGACCTTGCCTATCTTTGAGTAGGCAACTACGACATCGAGCGACTTGTATTTTCCTTTGTAGTAGCTGTTCTTCGCAAAATCGACCTTCTCATAAGCATCCAGCTTCTCCAAAATCGGTTTTATCTCTTCGGGCATCGCACCCATTATGGCTATTTTCATATATCTACCTTAAATGTTTCTACTACTGTGTCATATTTCGGCAGTTTTGTCAAAACATTACTCTTCTCATCGACGATGCAGCTTCCGCCCCAAAAGCCAAGCCCGTCTTCAAAGCCGACCCGATTGACAAAAATCACTTTGGATTTGGAGTTCAGGGCTGCAGCATTGATCAACGAATACCACTGCCTCTCTATCAGCAGTCCGTCCTCCCCAAATCCGCGCGCGGGGCTGGCAGCTATAACGATGATGAGATCGGGATCCTCTTCGTAGAGTCTGGAGTGCATCTTGGCACTCCAGAGATCTTCGCATACAAGTATAGAGATTTTCAGCTTGCCGACTTCAAAAGATTCGAACTCGCTTCCGGCGGCAAAGTAGCGCGCCTCCTCGAACATCCCGTAGTTTGGTAGATGGACTTTGTAGTGCTTGGAGAGCAATTTGCCATCACTGAAATAGAGTGCGCTGTTTCTAAAAACTTTTTTATCACGAAGAGCCGCTCCTATGACAATATCGACATCTTTGCTTACAGCAGCGAGATCTTCAAGTTCCGCTATATCCCACGCATCTTCGTAGAGCTTGTCTTGAAGTAGATAGCCGTTTAACGCAAGCTCTGGAAAGACGATCATATCACTATTGTTTTTATACTCGTTTATAATGCACAAAGCATCTTGGAGATTGGAGCGGTTGAGCTTGGGAGAGGTCTGGGCGAGTGTTATCCTCATAGTGTATCTACAGCTTAGCTGCAGACCTCCTCTTTGACTTTTTGCAGTGATACCGTATCGGAGATGTTGAGCGTTTTGAGCTCTTTGGCAATGCGGCGGTTGAGTCCTTTGAGCACAACACCGTTGCCAAACTCTATGGCGGTATCCACTTTATCGGCGATTGCCTTTATGGACTGCTTATAGCGCACAGGGGAAGTGAGCTGTTTTTTCAGTAGTTCTATGGCTTCGGTTTTTGTGCTGTAGGGTTTTGTCGTTACATTGGAAATCACCGGTGCTTCGAAACTCTCTTTGATGTACTTTTCCATAAGCGGAGCAAGCTTCTCGACCGCCTCTTCCAAAAGCGCACAGTGGCTGGCTACCGACATATTCAGAAGCAGCGCTCTTTTGGCTCCCGCATCTTTGAAAGTCTGCTCAAGGCTCTGTAAATCAGGCTTGAGACCAGCGACAACAAGCTGACCGTCCTGGTTGTAGTTTGCCGGCCAAACAGATTTACCCTCGCGCTGCGCCTGGGCACAAATGGCTTCTACCTGCTCGTCATCCAGACCGACAATCGCCATCATTCCTGCCTCTATCTCGTTGCATGATTCCTGCATATAAAGACCACGCTTGTGTACAAGTTCTATGGCATCTTCAAACTCGATAGCTCCCGCAGCACATAACGCGCTGAACTCTCCAAGAGAGTGCCCCAAAAAGTACTTTGGTTTAAGGTCTGGACACTCGTTTCTAAAGTGCCTGTAGGCTACCATCTGCACAAGCAGTATCGCCGGCTGCGTATAGGCTGTTTCGTTGAGCTGCTCATTCTCTTCAAAGATCAATTTTGTAAAGTCAACGCCTATACGCTCTCCCGCCTTTTTGAACATTTCACGCGCCAGTTCACTGTTATCGTAGAAATCTTTTCCCATTCCCACTGCTTGCGAGCCCTGCCCCGCAAAAATATATGCCAATTTATTCATTGAGATACTCCTTCATCTTTGATATCTTTTTTCTCAGTGTATTTCGGTTCAGCCCCAATATCCGCGAAAGCTGCAACTGTGACTTGAAACGCTTCATCCCTGCCTTGATTAAAGGTACTTCATATATATGCAAAAACTTTCTATAGTCATCGTTTCCGCCGAGTTTTTCATATAGATAATTATACATCAACTCCATCATCTCTTTTTCATCGATGCTATCAAAAACAGCTCTCACTATCACCTGCCGCTTCAAAGAGAGTGCATTTTGTGAAAGATCCGGTTCGAAGTTCTCCATATCCCACTTTATTTCGGTACCAAGCATTTGAGTGACTTCATCGAAAAACTGTCTGCAAAGTACCTCTACGTCCTCTTTACGTTCCCTAAGTGGAGGAATTGTAAAATCGATACCGAAAAACTCCTCAAGCTTCTCATTTTCATAAGCATTAGAAGCAGTCGCTATAATGCGAACCCCGTTTTTTTCAGCTTCTTTAAGAACAACTTTTATGTTTGCCACATTTTCAAGATCGGAAATAATAATTTCCGATGAAGAATGAAGCACAGATAAAAGCTCCTCATAATTTTTTGCCTTTACTATCGGTGCAGAAGGAAGAATGTATCGAGCAAGCGTTTTTTTGCCTACACCCACTTCGCCCCGAATAAGTGCACTGACTTTGAGCGAGCGAAGAAGTGTCGCTGTCTTGAAGGTCTCCATAGAGACCTGCGAGACGGTTATGAAATTAGTGGCATCCACAGCCACCACCGGTAGAACAGCACTCATCCTGTTGATTTTCAACAGGAATACCGGTTGCTGCCTCATCCGGCGTTGCCTCTCTGACGTTGTTAAGTGTCACCGTGAACATAAGATCTTTGCCTGCAAGAGGGTGGTTGAAATCAACAACAACGCTGTCATCTTTAATTTCCTTGACGGTTACCTGGACAGTCTGTCCATCTTCCCCCTGGCCATAAAGCGTCATTCCCTCCTGAAGATCGATACCCGCAAACTGCTCTTTTGGCAGCTCCTGAGTCGCTTCAGGATTATACTCACCATATGCATCTTCCGCTTTTACAAGTATATCCGCTTTTTCTCCGACATTCATATCTTTGATACCCGCTTCAAGACCGGGAATAATCTGTCCTTTGCCGTACATAAATACTAACGGTTCCTGTCCTACATTGCTGTCAATAACTTTATCTCCATCTTTTACCTGATACTCTATAGAGACTATTTGACCTTCATTGATTGCCATTGTTAACCTTTTTTTAAATTTAAGGGATTTTAGCATAAAAAAGCAAAAACTTAAACCCGGATTTTGCATTAAAATTTGATACAAGATGCGTTGATGCTTTGCATAAGGAGCGTTTAGAGAATTTGAAGTGGCTACCTTTTTGGTAGTCCTAAAATTCAATGAATGCTCATTGTGCAAATGATTGGTGCAGATTTGCAAATATCTAATGCAAAATCCGGGTTAAAAGAGCTGAACACACTGATAATATACGTCAAGCTCTTTCTTAAATATATTTCTTGGCAATCTTCGCCGCTTTAGAGGATGGGTACTTTTTAATCAGTGCTTTAAAGAAGAGCTTTGCATTTTTTTTATCGCCCGTGTATTTCATAGAAAGAGCAGTGTGCAGCATCAAAGTCGGCATCCAACTTGCTTTGGAGTAGCGCTTGGCACTCTCTTTATAATATGCGAGTGCCGTCGCATAATCTTTTCGATAGTAGTAGATTTCTCCAAGTCTGAAAGAGCTGCGAGCCGGCTTATAGTTATGTGTGAAAAGATACTTGTAATATTCGATCGCTTTTGTATAATGTTTCTTGGCATACGCTCTTTCGGCGCGTTTGAGTATCTCCGCTTTGGAAAGTTTTGAAAGCGTATTCTTGCCTCCTTTTGCAAGATCTTTGAGCTCTTTGGCAACAAGTTTTTTAAAAACATTAATCTCATCGACGACTTTCGCAAGTTCCTCTTCAGAAACATAATGTTCCGTTAAAGTTGTATTTAGATCATCAATCCTATTTTTGAGTGTAGAGATATCGATGCTGTTTTGTGTCGCAAGCGCTTCGAGACGCTTTTGATATTCATCGACACTAAACTCGTCGTTTTTGATTTTTTTGGAAAGTTCTTGAAGTTGAATCTGTAGTTGATGATTCTTTTGGGCAAGTCCTTCTATCACACTTTGCAATCCGTCGATACGCTCTCGCAATGATTCTACTTTGCTATCTTGCGTTTTGGTTTTTATCTCGACATGCTGAAGTTGTTTTTTTGTCTCAAGAAGTACTTTCTCCTCACGCGTCAGGCCGTACGGATGAGAGCTTTCTAAATCTCCTGCACCATACGCCGACGGCTCACTGGCCGCCTCTACGGCAGGAATAAAAAATAGCAGAACAAAAAAATTATAAAATCTCATTCCAGCTCTGCAAATTTACGGAAGAACTTTGAAATCGACTCTACGGTTCTTCGCCCAGCACTCTTTCGTGTGCTCAGTACATACGGGATTGCTTTCCCCGTAACTTACCATGCTGATCTTCTCACTCGATACACCCTGCGCTACAAGTCCCTCTTTGACAGTTTTTGCACGTTTGAGGCCCAAGGCAAAGTTGTATTCGTCACTGCCCCATTCGTCACAGTTCCCTTCGAGTTTAATTTTGAACTCATCCTGTGCCTCTTTTGCCACATCTGCATCTTTATCAAGGATGGGCTGCTGATCAGGCCTAATGTTGTATTTGTCAAAGTCAAAATGAATAGTTTGGAATTTAGACTGCAACTCCATCATTTTCTCTTCGCTTGTCTTTGAAGCTGTACTTTCACTTCCTACTGTCTGCATATCGGAGCTGACTTCCTCCGTTGCGACCTCTTCTGCTTCACCACCGTTTTGACTTTGCTGCTCTTTTACATTTTGTTGGGACTGTTCGGCTGCTTTTTTATCTACAGCCGGCTGCTTCGAACTACAACCGCTAAGAAGAAGTACCGCTATCGCTACACTTGATAATACCGTTTTTTTCATCATTTGCCTTTACTCAGGATTTCAGTCCGATTATTATACCAAACTTTCATTAATTCTCTTCTGTTTTTTGTGATTTTATTCTTTCCGATTCTTTCGATATCTCTTTTCCAATAAAAACTTATCTATAATTATTCCTAATCTAAGATACTACGAAGAGAATTTTTTTCGACCTTCTTTCTTACCCTTTATTACCAATCAAGAGATTGTATCCGTCCATGTGTTATAGGAAAAAGATAGTTCTTGTTGTACCCAAGCCGTATAACACCTATGGCACTTTGATTTTTATAATTTTTTATAAACAGTATGGCATCTCCATCATCGGAAAATCGAGGAAACTGATTGATCCCCGTCGCTGTCAGTCTCCGGATGAAATCACTTTGCAGAGAAATCAGATGAAGATTGAAGGTATTTTTTGAAAAAGCGTTGGAGCTCTCTCTGGCTTCGTAGACTATGTAGTTACCGTGAACACTACAGGCAGAATTCGTTTTTCCGTAATATACAAGCTGCTCTACACTGCTGCTTGAAAGTTTTTTTTCGAATATATTCGGATATCCCAACCGGTCAGAGATAAAAACAATCTTGTCTTTTCCAAGAAACTGTCCCCCTACATCGATCCCTCCATATCTCGTTAAACGTTTAAAACTTCGATCCGCAACACTATAGAGATAGATATCCGGCTGCGAGGATGGTGCCATCGTCACCAGCAGTCTCTTTCCGTCTTTACTCACATCCGAACAAACAATCATTCCGTCACTTGTCGCGACAGAGCGTATCTTGCCCTTTCTTATATCAAAATATTTCAAAGTCGGCTTTGTATCTCCCAACGCCGTGTAATATATGGCATCTTGTCTTTGATTTGCCCATTTCGGAAAAATATTGAACCCTCCCTTGAGTATGACATGCCTGTATGTGAGCGTATAATCTGCTATCACTATCTCACTCTTCTTAGGGGCTACTATATTTGCAAATACTACACGTTTCTTGATCCACCCGATATCGTCTCCGCCCATGTATTTATTGATATCATACGCAATAGCATGGGACAAAAAAACATAGGCGGATTTTTTCGATATTTTATAATTTTTCGCAAAAACGGAATTGCCGTTATGGATAAGTTTCATTGCAACATTGAGCTTTCCGCTGTCGTCTTCAAAAAGCTTGTAGCGCACGACATAGTCCATATCTTTATTTGCCGCAACGGTCGACGTCGCATTAAAATAGGTCAGTCTTCTATGCTTGTCGACATTAAAAAGAGAAATAACATTCATGTCGGCAAAAAGTGCTTTGAAAAAACGCATTTTAAAAGTGTTGTCATAATTGATAGATGCATCTTCAAGCGCTAAAGACGGAAGAGATTCGACTTTTTTTTTCACTTCGATTGTCAGGTCTGTTGCAAAAAGTGCCACGCTCAAAAAAAACATAAATAAAATCTTCATACATTACTCCTTCACTTCCGGTTTCAGAATGATGACTATCCTTCCCTTTTCTTTGGCAGGATTCTTTGGAAAGACGATACCTTTTAACCGTTCTCTAATCTTATCAGCTTCTTCATTTAGTGTCTCACTTCCAGAATAGTTCAAAATGCGAAAATCAAGCATCTTGCCAAGCGGACTGAGTTCTATCACCGCCCTAACCTGTTCCCCTTCACTATTGGGGGGCGGAAAAAAATGATCGTAAACAATTGCATGAATTTTAGCGGAATACTCATTTACCTCCTCGGCACTCGATGCAGAGACGGGCTTTGTTTTTTTATCATTTCGATGTGAAATGCTTTTTTGAGTTTCATTGTCGACTACATCTGGAGCAGATATACTTTTTTCAATCTCTGCGATGCGTTTTGCATCAACTTTACGATTTTTTTTCGTATGTGTATCGACTTTTTTTGTCCAAATATTATTAAAAAGAGAATCTACATCCACATTCTCATTTACGGAATCGACACTGTCTCTTTTTTTTTGTATCTTTTTTATCGGCTTTTGCCGCCGCACATTCCGTGCTGAAGAGTGCTTCGTACTGACAGGCACATCTTTTAAAGAAATTGAAATGTATTTTTTTTCGGTTAAACCGTAAGTATGCAGTTTCTTCTCGACAAAAAGTAAATGCACGAACAAAAACAACAGAAGAAAAAAAAGTAAAAAAGAGAATGCGCCGCTTAGATAAAACAGACGCGGATTATCATCCGTTTGTAGCAAGAGACACCTCGGTAAAACCTGCCTGCTTGACTGCAGCCAGCACTGACATAACGGTTCCGTAATCGAGCCGTTTGTCAGCACTGATAAGAACACTCGCTTTGAGATTGAGTTTTTGGGCATATTTGTAAAAATTGTCACTAAAAGCATTTTTTTGAAATATCTCTTTGTTGACTTTAATGACACCCTCTTTGTTAATCGTAATATGCACGGGAGGGATTTTTTCTACTTGTTTGGAGTTTGAACCCTGCGGCAGCATAACCGTCTCTTCAAAAACGATATTGGGAGCTATCACCATCAAGATTGCAAGAAGTACAAGCATGATATCCACCATCGGAGTGATGTTGAGCTCCGGCTTTTCCTCCCAATCAAACATTTTATTATTCTCCGTTTCGAGCTAGGAGCGACTCACTTTGCATTTGAATGAAATTGATGGTTTCATAGGATTTTCGTTTCAACAGCTGATGATAGGTATAGGCAAAAATCGCTACAAATATACCTGCCGCAGTCGCAATGAGTGCATCTGCCACACCTGTAGCTATAACACTCATCCCTCCACTTGTTTTTCCGATGTGTGCAAAGGTATCGAGAATCGAAACGACAGTTCCAAAAAGTCCGATAAAAGGAGCGGTTGACGCAACGATAGAGAGAAAAGTCATTCCTTTCGTAGCCTCTTTTGTAGCGGAGAGAATCGCCAAATCAAATAACTCTTTATTTAAACTATTTGCACTTTTTATGAAATGGCTTAAATAAGAGCTATCACTCACGCTGCTTGCACCCATTAGTAAAGTCTCAAGCGATTTTTTTTCAATTTTGTACCAGGATTTCATGCTAAAAAAACGATATAGAAAGAGCCAGTTTACAGCTATGAAATAAATCGAAAGAAATAGAAGCACACCCAGTGTTACAGGGTGAGACTTCAAGTAAAAATCAATGAGGTTGTTCAGCATGAATTACAGAAGATTTTTTGCCGCAGTTTCAAGTCTTGCAGATGCAGTAGCTATAGCAATACCGGAATCTGCAATATCGTTAAGAAGTGCTTTCGCTTCTTCAAGCGCTTTGGATATCTCTCCTTCATTTTCGCCTCTTATGGCGACTGCACCCTCTACCAGGACGACAACTTTTTCTTCATCCACCTGCGCAACACCCCAGTTGATGAGAACTGATTCTTGTTTTTTGTCCTCTTTGACGATATCGATGACACCACTCGTAAGCAGAGTCGTCAGACTCGCGTGATGCGCAAGGACACCGAACTCTCCCTCTTCACCGGGAAGAGTAGCGGAAACGACCTGACCTTCAAAGATCTGACCGTTGGGAGTGAGGATCTCGAGTGTAAACGTATCCATTACAGTCCTTTAATGTGTTACTATTTTGACTTGTTCGCTTTTTCTATAGCCTCGTCGATTGATCCAACCATATAAAAAGCATTCTCCGGAAGATGATCATACTCACCCTCTAGGATACCTTTGAAGCCTTTGATAGTATCTTCAAGACTTACATATTTACCTGGTGCACCCGTAAAGACTTCGGCAACGAAGAACGGTTGAGAAAGGAACTTTTCGATTTTTCTCGCTCTTTCAACGACCGCTTTGTCCTCTTCACTGAGCTCGTCCATCCCAAGGATAGCGATGATATCCTGTAGGTCTTTGTACTTTTGAAGCGTCTGCTGCACGCCACGAGCTACTTTGTAGTGCTCTTCACCGATGATCTGCGGATCAAGAAGTCTTGAAGTCGAGTCAAGCGGATCAACTGCAGGATAGATACCTTTTTCAGCGATCTTTCTGTTAAGAACGGTAGTCGCATCGAGGTGAGCGAAAACAGAAGCAGGCGCCGGGTCGGTCAAGTCGTCTGCAGGAACGTAAACAGCCTGAACGGATGTGATAGATCCATCTTTTGTCGATGTGATACGGTCTTGAAGCGCACCCATTTCACGAGCAAGTGTCGGCTGGTAACCAACTGCTGAAGGGATACGTCCAAGAAGTGCCGACATCTCACTCCCCGACTGCGCGAAACGGAAGATGTTATCTATAAACATCAAAACGTCAAGTTTCTTCTCATCACGGAAATACTCAGCCATTGTAAGACCGGTAAGCGCAATTCTGTTTCTTGCACCCGGAGGCTCGTTCATCTGACCGTAGCACAGGGCAACTTTGTCAAGAACGTTCGATTCAAGCATCTCATGATAAAGGTCGTTCCCTTCACGAGTTCTCTCTCCAACTCCAGCAAATACCGAAAGACCTTCATGACCGTGTGCAACGTTGTGAATAAGCTCCATGATGATAACCGTCTTACCGACACCCGCCCCTCCGAAGAGTCCGACTTTACCACCTTTTGCATATGGTGCAAGAAGGTCGACGACTTTAATACCAGTCTCGAACATTTCAGTTTTTGTAGACTGATCGACAAGTTTTGGAGGTTCTCTGTGGATAGACCACATAGGAGCGTCTGTTACCTGCTCCTTACCATCGATTGTCTCACCAATGACATTAAAGATACGACCGAGAACTTTCTCTCCGACGGGTACTTTGATCGGAGCACCTGTTGCAACGGCATCCTGACCTCTTACCAAACCTTCCGTCATATCCATAGCGATCGTTCTAACACGACCATCACCAAGGTGAGCGGCAACTTCAAGGACGAGTCTTCTCTCGCTGCCATCTTCCTCTTTGACTTTTACTTCCAATGCTTCGTTGATTACAGGCAGATAACCTTCGAAATCAACATCAACAACCGGACCCATTACCTGGCTAATTTTTCCTATCATTTCATTCTTCTCCATCATTTCATTGACTCCACACCACTTATAATTTCAATAAGTTCTGTTGTAATTGCAGCTTGTCTTGCTTTGTTGAACTGAACGTTGAGAGACTTGACCATCTCTTTGGCGTTGTTCGTCGCCGTATCCATAGCCTGCATTCTGCACTGTGCTCAGCAGCAACACTGTCGATAAGAGTGTAGTACATATTATACTTGGCGTATGTATCGACAAGAGAATTGAGCATATGTTCTTCATCCTGTGCTTCTATCTCCAGAGCGGATTTACGCTCTGCATCTTTACAGTCGTAGGCGGAAGAATCGATCGGCAGGATTTTGTTGACATGAAGTTCCTGCGTGATCATATTTTTATACCCGTTGTAAACGATATAGATTGCATCGGTTTTTCCCTCTTTAAAGTCCTCTATAGAAGTTTTTATAAACTCATCGGACTTTACTTTTTCAGGTTTCGAACTCAGACCAAGCACTTCATCATACAGTTCGACTTCATTGTACTTGAAGTACTCTATACCTTTCTTGCCTATGCCGCGCAAGCGAATCTTGATCTTTTTTTCCTGAAACTCGGATATAAGTCTTTTGGTAGCTTTGAGCGTTTGGATATTGAATCCGCCGCATAGACCTTTATCCGCAGTTACAAAGATAATGTCGATCATTTTCGGATCGTCGATGTTTTGGAAAAAACGATTGTCTTCCAACCCCCCGACTTTGGAACACTCTATTCTCCCGGCGATTTCGGCAAGAACCTGATTCATCTTCTGTGCATAAAGACGAGAGCGTTTTGCAAGATCCTCCGCCCGGCGCAATTTTGCCGTAGAGACGAGCTTCATAGCACGCGTCGTCTTCTGTGTGCTTGAAACGCTCTTTATCTTTCTTTGAATATCTTTCAAGTTCGCCATAAATAATTCCTTATTCCGTTACGAAAGAGGCTTTGAACTCATCCAACGCTTTAATCATGAGCGCTTTTGTCTCATCGTCGATTTTTTTGCTGCTTCTGATATTTTCAAAAATCTGCGGATAAGAAGCTTCGATAAACGGATAGAGTTCCGCTTCGAACTTCGTTACGGCAGATACCGGAATATCATCAAGATAACCCTCGTTGCCGGCAAAAATAATCATTACCTGCTTCTCTGCCGGAAGCGGAGAATATGGAGGCTGCTTGAGAACTTCGACCATTCTTTGACCGCGTTCAAGCTGCTTTCTTGAAGCCTCATCAAGGTCGGAAGCAAACTGTGCAAACGCCTGAAGCTCTCTAAACTGAGCGAGATCGAGTCTCAGAGTACCTGCAACCTGCTTTGTCGCTTTGATCTGCGCTGCACCACCGACACGAGAAACGGAAAGACCGACGTTGATCGCAGGTCTGATACCCGAGTTGAAGAGATCAGTCTCAAGGAAGATCTGACCGTCGGTAATGGAAATAACGTTTGTCGGGATGTATGCCGCAACGTCACCTGCCTGTGTTTCGATGATAGGAAGTGCGGTCAATGAACCAGCGCCTTTCTCATCACTGAGTTTCGCTGCACGCTCAAGAAGTCTTGAGTGTAGGTAGAAAACATCACCAGGATATGCTTCACGACCCGGAGGACGTCTCAGAATCAAGGACATTTCACGGTATGCAACCGCGTGCTTAGAGAGATCATCGTACACGATCAAACCGTGTCTTGAGTTGTCGCGGAAATACTCTCCCATCGTTACACCTGTATATGGTGCAAGGAACTGAAGCGCAGCAGCTTCTGCAGCAGTTGCAGAAACAATGATAGTGTACTCAAGCGCGCCATGCTCCTCAAGACGTCTTACGATCTGAGCAACAGTAGACTCTTTTTGACCCACAGCAACGTATACGCAAACGACGCCGTTACCTTTTTGGTTGATTATCGTATCGAGGGCGACAGTCGTTTTACCTGTTTGTCTATCCCCGATGATAAGCTCTCTTTGTCCTCTACCGATAGGTACAAGTGCATCGATCGCTTTGATACCTGTCGCCATTGGCTCATGAACGGACTTTCTGTCCATAATGCCAGGTGCTTTCTCTTCGACAAATCTTGTCTCAGTCGCCTCGATCGGACCTTTACCGTCAATCGGCTCGCCGAGTGCATTGACAACACGTCCAAGAAGAGCGTCACCGACAGGTACGCGAAGCAGTTTTCCGAGTCTTTTAACACTCATTCCCTCTTTAAGTGCTCCCCCGCTTCCGAGTACAACGACACCGACACTCGCTTCTTCGAGGTTGAGAGCAAGACCTTTCGTCCCCTCTTCAAATTCTACCATCTCTCCTGCCATAACGTTGCTCAGGCCGTACACCTGCGCAACACCATCAGCATAAGAAACAACTTTACCAGTTTCATCGACATCGACACTTAGTTCGAAATTGTCGATACGCTCTTTGATTATAGAGCTGATCTCGTCAGCTTTTATCTTTGCTACCACTATTGTTCTCCTCTCGTGAAGTTAAATTGCTTTTAATATATGATCGACGATACGATTGCCGATTCTTGATCTTGAGAAGCTGATCTCGACGCCAAGTCCGTCAACATCCACTTTTATTCCATCGAAATCGCTCTTGACAAAAGAGAGAGCGATCGTAGAATCAAATTTTTTTCCCAAGCCTGCACTCAATTCGCCAAGCACACTCTCTTCGATTTCCGTATCGCTGTAAACGACACCTCTATATTCTCTCTTTTTATCCGCTATGTAAGATTGAAGCGTAGCCGCAATATCCGCTATCAGATCGACTCTATTGTGCTCGACAAGAAGTTTGATGAAATTTTCCATCTGTTTCGAGTTTGCACCTGCAATAGCTGCTGTCAAAATCTCGGCACGTTTTTCTTTCGAAACTTCCGGAGAATTCATCACTGCCGCTATCTTTCCGTCGTTCAGAGCTTTTGCCAGCGCTGAAAGAACTTCAGCAGCGCTTTCAAGCGATGTCATATCAAACTCTTTTGCAAGCGCTTTTACATATTTTTTTGCTACAAGTTCGTTCATCATCTATGCAACCTTTTTGAGAATTACGTTGACCATAGTGTCTTTTGAAAGTTCGTTCGTACCCTCTTTGACAACCTCTTGCAACACCTCTTCGACAACTGAAGCCACCATACGTCTCTCTGCCAGTTCAAGTTTGCTTTCATGAGCTTTCTCAAGATTCTCAAGATCGTTCTCACACTGTTCTAAAATAGAATCGTTGAGTATTTTGCTCTCTTTTTTTGCTCCTTCAAGAATCTCAACAGCAAGTTTTTCAGCTTCAGAGATCTTTGCCAACGCATCCTTCTTTTTCTGAACAGACTCGTTGAGTTTATTTTGAACGCTCTTGAGCTCGTTCGCTATTCCTGCACTTCTATTGGCGAAAAAATTTTTTGTAGGTTTTGCAAGCAGATACCACAGTATCCCTGCAAACAGAACAAAGTTAACCGTTCTTTGAACAATATCCGTATGTGATCCATCTGCTGCAAATACAAGGGTTGAGAGAGCTAACAATACTGCTAAAATTTTACCCATCTGTTATCCTTATATTTGACTGAATTTGAGCTTGAGTGCGTCCTTGAAAGCAGGAATGTCGGCAAGCAGCTCGCGTCTAAGCTCCTCCCCTCTTGCTTCCAAAGATTTTTCAAACTCTGTATATTCGCTCGCTAAAGCGGCCTTTTTTGCCTCTATACGACTCTCGGCCAATTCTTTGGCATCCGCAATAACCTTCTCTCTTAGTGCCGCAGCTTCTAGTTTGGCATTCATCACGATAGACTCGGCTTTTTCCAAAAGTTCCTTGATCTCGCTGTCGTTCGAGCCCACTTTGCTCAAATCGCGCTTGATATCTTCGTCTCTTTTTTGCATAAAAGCGAGCAACGGTCGATAAAGCCAACTATTTAGAACGGCTATAAGTATAAGAAAGACAACCAATGTGCTTAAAAGCAGTAATGGACTGATATCTAACATAGCACCTCCTAAAAGTTGCGTGATTATACTATGTTTAAATTGAAAAGTTAGTTAAAGTTAATGTTTTGGATTCTTTTTTTGAGATAAGGGGAAAAAGTGTGTAAAATTAAGACATAAAAAGAGGATCAATCAACTCTTTTTACGAAAGCATCAACTTGCTCTTGATTGTCAAATTCAAGAGTAATTTTATCAGACGAAACGACACTTTTGATTCCCATTTCTTTGAGCTTTGCATAAAGGTCCATCAGGTAGAGATGCTTGCTCTCTTTTTCTTTTTTCAAAGGCTTTTTGGCTTCGTTACGCGACTGCTTCATCCTTTTGATGATATTTTCAACTTCACGCACACTAAGCTTTTGGCCGACAATGGAGTTGACCATTGTCGTTTGATCTTTCTCGTCAAGCCCTACTAACATCTTTGCATGTCCGGCATTAATTTTTTTTTGAACAAGTGCTTCTTGTGTATTTTTGGAAAGATTGAGGAGTCTGAGCGTGTTCGTTATATGTGTTCTGCTTTTATGAATGATGGAAGCGAGTTCTTCATGGGTGACACCATGGAGTTTGATAAGTGCTTCGTAGCTCTGAGCGAGTTCGATAGGATTGAGATCCTCTCTTTGTATATTCTCTATAAGCGCATACTGCTGCATCTGCTCTTTGGAAATGTCCAGCACTATCGCTTTGATACTCTCCATCTTTGCAAGCATGCTGGCTCGAAAACGCCTCTCGCCCGCAACGAGAATATACCCCTCGATCCCGTCTTCGACGACGATAACCGGTTGAATAAGACCATCTTTTTTTATGGAATCGGCAAGCTCCTTCAGACTTTCCTCGCTAAAGTGCTTCCGTGGCTGGTAAGGATTGGGTTCTATATTTTCCAGAGGAATCTCGATGACACTGTTTTGTGTACTCGATTCATTCTCATACGCTTCTCCTACCTCTCCAAGAAGTGCATCCAGTCCTCTGCCGAGTGCCGCTTTTTTCACTTGATAATCGCCTGTGCAAGATTTTGATATGCTTTCGAGCCACTTGACTTGACATCGTAAAGAATAACAGGTTTCCCAAATGAGGGGGATTCTGCAAGTTTAACGTTTCGAGGAACGACGATATATTTTTCCTCTTCATTTTTAAAGAGTTTGCTTTTAAAATGCTGCTTGAGATCGGCAAACACCTGTTTGGAGAGATTGTTTTGCACACTATACATAGTCGGTAGGAAACCTTTTATTGTCAGCTTGGGATTGATCGATTTTTTAACCAGCTTAATCGTATTTAACAATTGTGCAAGTCCTTCAAGTGCAAAAAATTCACACTGGATAGGGATAATTACCGAGTTGGAAGCCGAAAGCGCATTGATTGTCATCGGCCCCAATGCCGGCGGAGCATCGATGATGATATAATCATACTCTCTTTTTACCTGTTCGATGGCCTTTTTAAGTACCAACTCGCGCCCTTTTGCTTTTTCAACGTCATAGTACTCTTTTTCTATCCCGACAAGTCCTATATTTGAAGGAGCGAGATGGAGCGTCGGGATATCTGTTTTGAGAATGATATCTTTGAGTTTTTTCGCACCTATAAGTACATGATAGATATTAAATTCATAATCGTTACGGTGAAAGCCAAACGATGTTGTGGCATTTGCCTGCGGGTCCGAGTCGATAACGAGGACTTTTTTTTCCGCAACTGCCAATGAAGCAGCCAGATTGACAGCAGTAGTGGTTTTACCGACCCCGCCCTTTTGATTCGCTATGACTATAACTTCACTCATCGTAGACTGTATATCCTCTCGCCATTTATCGTTATCGAGCCGTCATCGTTAAGAACGGCAGATCGCATGGAAACTTTTTTTGCGTTCTTTATATGTGCAAAAAAAGATCTGTTTTTGTAAAATTCTACACTATAATTTCTAAAAACTTGCTTCCACGAGATACTTTTTTTCACATTTTCCATAAATCTCTGCACGATCTCTTCCGGAGTCATTACGATATCAAGTACTCCAAACTCTTCTGGTGCTGCAACAAGGTTGATCCCCACACCGCAAACAAGAGCACTGTCAACTACTGACGTAATCATCCCTCCGATTTTTTTCTCTTCTATATAGAAATCATTGGGCCACTTGATCCAGCACCGCGATCCCTGCTTGGCTAGGACCTCTTTTAAAAGCCAAGCAAAGTATATCGATGCCGACTCAAGCGGGAGATCGGCAGGCAACGATCTGCGCTCGACTATAAAACTCAAAAAGAGATTTCCCTCTTTGCCTATCCAACTGTTGCCTCTGCTGCCAATACCTTGAGTCTGTTTTTTTGTAAAAACGGCAAAAGGCGGTGTAACCTTTTTGGTTTTGTAGGCATTTTTAAGCCACTCCTGCGTTGAAGCGACTTCATCAAGCAAGAGTATCTGCAACGCCAATCCTCTTCCCGTTGAGATAATCTTTGATATCCATCTCTTTTTTGGATGCTGGCTGTACGCGGCAGATCGCTACTCTGCCCTTTTCGCAGCCAATCTCGGCACACTCATCCACCTTGACGATCTTCCCTTTTTCAAAATGTCCCTCATCCTCAAGCAGTTTCATCTTTTTGAGCTTGAGTCCGCTTGCAAGATAGACTCCCGGCCATGGAGTAAACGCTCTGTACTTATTATAAAGCAGTTGTGCATCGTCAAACTCCACAAGTCCATCCTCTTTGGTGATCTTCTTGCAGTAGGTAGCTTCGGCATCATTTTGCGCTACCGGGGTATAGCTTGAAAAGTTCTTCAAAACATCCAGAGTCAAAGAAGCGGCGATATGCGTCAACTTCTCAAAAAGCTCATGGGCCATCTCGTCTTCGCCTATCTCACACTCCTCTATCTTTATAATATCTCCAGTATCGAGCCCTTCATCCATCAGCATCGCCGTAACACCCGTTTTGGTATCGCCACTCAGAATAGCCTGCTGAATGGGGCTTGCTCCCCTGTATTTTGGGAGTATCGAAGCATGCAGATTGATACATGGCGCGTGATCGAGTACTGCTTTTGGCAGTATCTGTCCGTATGCGGCTACAACGATAAAGTCACACTCTTGCCGTAAAACCGATGCAATCGATATTTCATCTTTGAGTGAGCTGGGTTGGTAGACCTTTATGCCATGCTTTTGTGCCAACACTTTTACCACTGGAGGAGTAAGGATTTTTTTACGCCCTACAGGTTTGTCGGGCTGTGTATAGACACTTACGACCTCTATTTCCTCATCTTTTATCAGCTTTTTTAAAATCTCCTCGGCATAGTCGGGAGTTCCCATAAAGATTACTTTTATCATGACAATATCCTTTTACTTTTGAAATTATAACTGATCTTACAGGATGAAATATTATGAGGAAACAGATTCACGCTTGAAAAAGCGTACCGCCTGCATGGTTGCCATGGAGTAGGAACTCTTTGGCATCGCTTAGATCAAATCCGCTTGAGAGAAATGTATCGATACCGTTTTCCAAAAGATAGGAAGCAGCTTTGAGTTTTGTCACGATCCCGCCGGTGGCGAAGACATTGTTTGGAGTGACATCTTTGAGAAGTTCCTCTTGGGGTATCTCACGAACCACTTTGAGCACATTTGCGTCATCATTTTTGCGTGGGTCTTTGTCATAATAGGCATCGATATCTGAGAGAATGACGAGCATGTCGGCATCAGCCATTTTGGCTATATACGCAGAGAGCTGATCGTTATCACCAACGACAAGTTCTTCCGTTGCCGTTGCATCGTTTTCATTGACGATTGGGACTACTTTGTTTTCCAGCAGGGTATCGACCGTGTTGCGAACCCGTTGGATATCGTCGGCTTTGTTCAAATTGGCTGCCGTGACAAGTACTTGCGCGACGATGATGTCATACTTGTCGAACTTTTTGGCATACTTCTTCATCAAAACCGGCTGTCCGATGGCTGCAAGGGCCTGCTTGTTCTTGAGAAGACTTCGATCGAGCTTGAGTTTTGTATATCCCGCCGCAACTGCTCCGGAGCTGACAAGTATCACCTCATAGTGGCTTTGAAGCTCGGCGATGAGATCAACAAGCGCACTCATGCGCTCTAACGCCACGGAGTCGTTTTCCGTCAGTACTGCGCTGCCGACTTTGATAACCAATCGCTTCATCTAACCCTCTTGGAGAGCAACTTTACGCTGTGTATCGACAAGGTTGAAAAGAGCGTATTTGAGCGCTTCGATATTTTTACCCGTTGCCGAAGAGATCGGTGCTATGAAGTACGGCTTGCTTTTGTCATATCCAAGTGAAGTGTCCGCACTCTCTTGAATATAGTAGGGAAGCTCACTGTCGAACTTAAAATTCGATTCATTGCTTGGATGCAAGCCCTGAGACTCAATAAAGCTTTCCACCTTTTGTACCAGCTCTTCAGGTGCTACGATGTCCGCACGGGTAAGAGCGATCGCATAAGAGGAGTTTGCCAGCACGTCGCTGAACTTTGAAACTTCGGCTTTGAGTGTCTCTATCTGTTCGTCAAGCTCTCTGTAAGAGGCGAGATCGACCATAAACAGCAGCGTTTTCGTTCGCTCGATATGCTTGAGAAACTCGATCCCAAGCCCCCTGCCGTCACTCGCTCCTCCGATAATCCCGGGAATATCCGCCATGATAAAACTCTCAAAATCTCCTATGTTCACCTGTCCGAGTTTTGGAGTAAGTGTCGTGAACTCATAGTTGGCGATCTCCGGCTTGGCGTTGGAGACGACAGAGATGAGTGTTGATTTACCGACATTTGGAAAGCCGACAAGCCCCACATCGGCTATAAGTTTGAGTTCAAGGCGTATCGCTTTACTCTCTCCCGGCTCACCGGGCTGTGCATAGGTCGGGCGCTGATTCGTGGCGGATTTGAAGTGGGTGTTGCCAAGTCCGCCGCGTCCGCCTTTGAGCAGTGTGATTGCATCACCGTGATTAACAAGATCGGCAAGCACTTCGCCGCTCTCTGCATCGAGTATCTGTGTTCCAGGCGGAACAGGGATCACTTTTGCCGGAGCCGATTTACCCGTCATATTGCTTCCAAGTCCGGGTCTGCCATTTTCGGCTTTTATATGCATATTGTTATGAAAGTGCGAAAACGCGTGAGTGTTGTTGTCGCATTTGAAGACGATATCGCCGCCTTTGCCGCCGTCTCCGCCGTTTGGTCCGCCGTTAAGTACGAACTTTTCACGGCGAAATGCGACACATCCAGGCCCACCTTTTCCCGAAGTTACTTTTATCTTGACACTGTCTTTGAACATTTTTTGCCTTTTGTGTTTGTCGTAAGAGTTATCGACAACATTTAAAAAAGTACTAATACAATTATAGTAGATTTTTAAATGTTTCGAGATTGAAGTGATTTGTGTTTTAGTTGGTCGGGCACAAAGCCCGAAAATGTAGAATTATGCAGCAGGTATAACAGATACTTGTTGTCTCTTTTTATCTTTACGCTCGAATGTAACGACACCGTCAACAAGCGCATAGATTGTATGGTCTTTCCCCATTCCTACATTTTTGCCTGGATGAACTTTCGTTCCTCTTTGTCTGATGATAATGTTACCGGCAATGACGCTCTCACCACCGAATTTTTTCACACCGAGTCTTCTTCCCGCTGAATCGCGGTTATTCTGTGTACTACCCTGACCCTTCTTATGTGCCATGACTTCTCCTTAAAAGATTTGTAAACGCTTATGCGGCGATTTTAGTGATGCGGACTCTTGTGAAGTCTCTTCTGAAACCTCTTTTTGTTTTCGAGTCTTTTCTACGTCTTTTCTTGAAAGTGATAACTTTTTTATCACGCCCTTCGTTGATGACTTCAGCAGTGACTTTCGCACCCTCTACAAATGGAG
>JALUFE010000014.1 GCA_027052175.1 Helicobacteraceae bacterium
ATAGTAACTGCGTAGGGGAAAGTTTTGAAGTAGAGTTTTTGGAGTCGCTTCGCTTCGCAGCGTTGTAAGAATCCCTCTATTTGCAATCCTTCGATTTTCCCGATCTCTTTTGTTTCAAGATGGATGTTGGCGGCTATCTTTGGATTTGTCATGATATTTTGGATATGGGTCGTTTTTTCATCTCCGGCAATGATGAAGCTTTTTGTTTGGGTGTCATAGGCATAGAATGAGGAGCAGCAAAAAGGAGTGCTATCGTGGCAGGTAGCGAGCGTGAGCAGATGGTGCCTGGCGATAAAACGTTCTATATGCTCTAAGTCACTCATAATTTTTTGCGCATATACTCTTCGAGTTTGAAAGCGGAGTCAATGTTCCGCTTTTGCAGCATCAGGTGTGACGTTTCATCTCCAAAAAGCAGTTCGTAGATGGAGGTAGCGGATTTCATATTGTAAAAACTGCGTACGAAGTAGAGCAGTTTGTCGAAGTTATCCCCTTTGAGGTGGGACATCTCTTTTTTGTAGAGTTTGAACTCCTCCCAGTCAATCTTCATATTGCGCTAACGCTCCCTCTAATCTTTGGAGTATTGCATCCATCGTTTCGCTCGGTACAGCGAAATTAAGCCGCATGTATCCGCTTCCCTCTTTGCCAAAGGCAAGCCCGGCATTAAGACCCAGTTTTGCCTCTTTGACAAACCACTCCCGAAGCTCTTTGTCTTTTAGACCCATTCCTCTGCAGTCCAGCCAGGCAAGGTAGGTTGCCTCAAGCGGCGTGAGGCGGATAAGATGATCGTACTTTTGCAGTATGTTTTGCAATCTTGTGTAATTGTGCCACAGATGCGCTTTTAGCTCCTTTAACCACGTATCACCATAGGTGTAGGCAGCTTCGAAGGCAACGTGGCTGAGTGATGCGCCTTGAGCGAAGTGTATGGCATCATAGAGGGCTTTGAAGCGCTCTCTAAGGGTTGCATCCTCTATGGCGACGGTGCTGATGGCAAAGCCGGCCATATTGAAGGTTTTGCCCGGACCATAGGCACTGATGCAGAGCTTGCCGGCTTCCTCAAGCGAGGCAAAGGGCGTGTGTCTGTTTGGTTCAAAGACTAGATCGGAGTGGATTTCGTCGCTAAAGATAATGAGATTGTGCTCTTTGGCGATGTGCAGCAGTGCTTCGAGCTCCTCCTTGCTCCAGGAGCGGCTGACGGGATTGTGCGGATTGCAAAGTAGTAGCATTTTTGTTTTAGGGGTGATGATTTGCCGGAGCTGTTCAAGATCGAACGTGTAGCTTCCGTCTTCTCTTTTTTTGAGAGGATTGCGCAGCACTTTTCTGCCGTTTTTGTGCACTTGATGAAAAAAGGGCGGATAGATGGGAGTTTGGACGATGATCTCATCTCCTATGTCACTCAATGCCTGGATGGCGACACTGATGGAGGCGACAACGGAGTGAGAGTAGAGCAGTTGTGAAGTGTTGTAGTGTTTGTCATGATGTTTCGCAATCCAGCGCACTTGTGCCTCTTTGGCACTTTGGGGAAACTCCTCATAGCCGATGATGGGATGTTCCAGCCTTTTTTTGACCGCGTCAAGCACGAATGGCGGTGTGGCGATGTCCATATCAGCCACCCAGGCAGGCAGCACGTCTTCGGTGCCGAAGAGCTCTTTGCGAAGTGTATATTTTTCAGCATTTGTGTTGGAGCGCTCTATCTTTTTGGTAAAATCATACACGTACAAACACTCCTTCCTCTCTTTTTGCAAATCCTTCGATCTGTTCTATTTTAGATAGGCAGACAACCACAGCCTCTTTGTTCGTTATCTCTTTGAGACGAGAGAGAAAATGTTTGGAAGTGCCGCGGTAGAGAACGAAGTCATACCCTGTGAAAACAGGTTTGAGGTTGTTTTCGTCCGCTTGCCAAAACTGCACTTTCTCTCGTACTGCCGAGGTGTCGAACTCAAGGAGCTTGGTCTCGTTCTCTTTGGCGTATTTGAGGTAGTTTCTCTTTTGCAGTTCGACAGCGGTTTTGATAAAGCGGGCAGAGAAGTCCAATCCTTCGACACGCTCGAAATATTTGGCAAGTTCGAAGGTCGATCTGCCGCATCCGCATCCCATATCAAGCGCTTTTGTGGCGTTTGCTCTGTATTTCAAGGCTTGTTGCACGGGTTTTATATAGTTTTTATTATGATATTCCGCTTCCAGCTTGGCGATGACTTCGGGGTCTTTTTCTATCGCTTCGCCTGAAAGATCTTCATTGTCACTGATGCAGTAGCGAAAGGAGGCGTGTTGGAAGAAGTGTTTGCGAAACGCATAGCGCGATCGCGCAAGCAGTTCGTTGCCGCTGCTTGCCCATGAAGCTCCAAGGATGAGATTATGTTTGCTATCAAACGTCGGTGTGGAGAAGTCGTCATACGCTTTATGCACTTCAAAGCCTGTAAAGCCGTCTATCGGTGTGCGGCTCCAACACCAGGCATTGCCGGCCACGTCATAAAGCTTGCCATGCTTGAAGCGTGTTACGCTGCAGGAGCTAAAGCCGTAAGCAAAGTTGACGTTGGCATTTTCATGCGTGACGATCTCTTTGGAGTAATAGCACTCATAAAGTGCCATATACTCCGCTTCGCTAAGGAGTTTATACTCTTTGCCATCTTTTTGTCCCTTCCAGCGACAAAATGCTTCGGCTTCGAGTGCATTGACATCGACAGGAAAGTCAAGAGGGAGTTTGATGAGTCTGTCGTAGGCGCGGTAGAAGAAGCGATCCTCTTTTTGAACCCAGAAATGTGGATGCTTCGCTCCTCGCCGCTTTAAAAATGCGCGCCCCTCTTTGTCCCAAAACTCTTCACGCTCATAGCCTCCATCTAACACAAACTCCAAAAACTCGCCGTTGGTGACAAGGTATTTTGAGACCTGAAAGCTTTGCAGGTCGTGGATCTGCTTGCCATACTCGTTGTCCCAGCCGTAGTAGGGATCGTTTCGATCTTTACCGAGTTGGACCTGTGTAGCCGGGATGGTTACAAGCTCATTTTTTGGGTGAGCGTTGTTGCTTGTTTGGGGTTTGAAGCGTTCGTTTTGACGGATGTAGCGTAGCGGCATCTGTCTGTGGAGCACCGATGAGGTCTCTATGTGGATACGCTCATGTTCGCACCCCATCATGATAATCCAAAACGGATTTTCCCACGTTATAGGTAGCTGCAGCGGCGTTTCGTCGATAAAGCGAAGCACACGCTCTTTGACCTTTGCTCTGTAGACTTTGACCGCATCAACGGAAGGCCAGTTGTAGTGTTGCTTCTCCAGATCGTCCCAAACCATCTCATCCACGCCAATGGCGAAGATCGATTCGAACTCTGGATTGATGCGTTTATCGATATATCCCGTGGTGTAGAGTTTGTTGATGAAAAAGACCGCCGTATGGCCGTAGTAGAAGATCATCGGATGGCGCGTTGGCTCGCTTTGGATGTAGAAAGCTTCGGGACTTAGCACATCGAAGATACTCTCGAAAAACTCGTAACCGTTTAGAAAATAGTCGCGTATCTCCTCTTTGGACGTTGCATCGAGTCTTGGCGGGTAGAGCAGTTGCATCGGCTTCCTTGAAAGTGTTTATCGTAATTATATCAAGAAAGCCGCTCGAAGTCAGAAAATAAGATTGAGAGAGACGTATGGACCGTACCACAAGTCGTAGCGGTCATACTCGAGTGTGAGCTTGTTGTCGTTATCATCACTCTTGCTGGAGCTGCCGCTTAGGTAGTAGGTACCGCGGGCTTTGATACCAATTTGTGAGGAGAGGCCAAGACCGTGGAGAAATTTCACTCTGTTTTGGTAGATGTAGCCGATATCGAGCACGCCGTCAAAAACAAATGTAAGCGGTGAGGAGACGTCGTCGTATCCCAATGCGTTGCTTCTTGTGTGGATGGTTGCGCTTACTTCGCTTGAGTAGTCGATATACCCAAGTCCCACTCCTCCAAGCCCTTGGATGTAAAATCTTGAGAGGTAAGTTTCATAGCGTTTTGCATAGGAGAGTTCGTCATATCCCAGCTCTATGGAGTACTTTTTGATTTTGGTTTTTGGATCGAAGACGGCAAATTTGACATCGCCGCTTTTACCAAAACCCAGCAAAGAGGGCATTTGAAATTGCGTATAGTCCAAGCCGTAGAAGAATCCACGCTCTTGCATAACCAGGAGAGAATAGCGGGTGACTTCGTTGGTTACACCGACACTGCCGTTGTAGTTCAGAACACTGTTGGCATCACCGCCTTCATCTAGTGTTGCGATGGCGTTGAGTTTTCCTTTTTCCATAACGATACGCAGTGTAGAGGTCTTTGAAAAAAGCTTGTTAAAATCAAGCATCCCGATGAGGTATTTCGATGCTGCGCTTTGGATGCCCTTTTGTTCTTTGGCTTTACTTTGAAGGTACGTGACGGCAAGTTGGGTATCGTTGTAGCGTCCTTGCATATAGTAGGAGAGAAATTCGTTGGCCGCTATTTCGTAGTTGAGTTTTGCGCTGAATGCGTCGTTTTCTCCTTTGACTTTGTTTTGTGCTTTCCACTCAAGGTAGCTTAGAGCCGTTCCTACAAGGAAACTAAAGGACTTTTGCTTCTCAAAACCTTTGATATGCTCCGGTGTAAATCCTTCGAGTTTCTCTATGTCTTTGTAAGCGATAGTGGTTTCGACTTTGTGTTCGTCGGTGCTGTCTTGAGCGATTAGGTGTGCAATATCTGAAGTATCGACAAAAACTTCGGGATCAAACCCGATATTTCTCTTTTCGGAGTTGAGAAGCCAGCCGCTTGTGTCCTTTTTTGTCGTAAAATCTGCTTTACCGAGGATGATTCCTTTGTTGTAAACATTGACATACTTGTAAAAGGCATAGACAAGTGTTGTCGCATTTCTTGGAAATACGCTGAGGATATTTTCTTTATCACCGTTGTGTACAAGCATCGTTTTGGAGATACTCCATGCCTTTGTGTTGGAAGTGATCACCTCATCGGCTTCGGTTCGTGCTATGACGGCTATATCCCCTTGGAGATTGTTTTGGACTTCGCCATCTTCAAGTTCGGCAGGAGCGGACAGAAGAAGAGAATTATCATGATAAATCCCTTTTGGCGTGATGCTGATGACGTGACGATCTTTGGTGATGCGCGCGTCAAATCCATCGTGCGGCAGAGATGGATCGCTGTAGCTTCTGCCTCGATTGTCTATGAGATGATAGCTTGTGTTTTTTCCATATGTGACACTATAGTAAAGATAGGCGATATCTTTGTAACGTCCATCGGCAAGGGTACTAAGAGACGCTTTACTCCCAAAGCTTTCTATAACTTTCCCGGAACCGTCTCTGATAACCGGCCAGCAATCTCCATTTCCTTTTTTGGGACACTCATAGTCTGTATAGACATCGGGTGCTTGTGCATTATCGAAGTATTTTTGCAGGGAATTATTTGTATTTTGTATTGTGGAAAAACTCCACTCTCCTTCATTTGCATAGAGCAAATTGATGATAAAAAGCCATAGCACCCCAATGCGTATCACTGTTGTTTTCCTTTTGTTACAATTTTGAATGCAATTGTACAAAAGTAAACATTTAAAAATCAAACATGCTTTTTCCTCCAGATATGGTGGCGTGAGCAAAGATCCCTATACTACACTCAATCTTGCTTATCATGTCGGTGACACCGCGGCAGATGTCATGACAAATCATACACTACTTGCAAAAGAGGTCGGATACGATCTTAAAAAACTCCATTTTATGAACCAGATACACTCCAATGATGTAGTTGTCATTGATGAGGAGAGTTTTGGCATTCCCTCATGTGATGCGCTTGTGACGAACTTGAAGGATGTAGCACTGATGGTTATGAGTGCAGACTGTG
>JALUFE010000015.1 GCA_027052175.1 Helicobacteraceae bacterium
CCACCAGTTATAAGAATCGTTTTGTTTTTCAAATCATCATCAATATAGCGCATCGTCTATCCTCTATTATTTCTATCATTTTATTGTATGCGTATGATACTAAGAAGTTGCTAAACAACCATTTAAACAACTTAAACCCGGATTGTGCATTAGAAATTTGCAAATCTGCACCAATCATTTGCACATCTTTTATCAAACTCTAATGCAAAATCCGGGTTAAAGAAAAATCTATAAGGAAAAAGAATAATAAATTTTTCTTTAACAAGTCATTCTAACAAGGCACTCTTAAATGGCATTTAAGTAACTTCACAATATAATTTAACTGAAATTTTATCATAAGGAAACAAAAATGAAAAAACTCGTTGTTACAACAGTTGCTTCTATCGCTCTCGCTTCTGCTGCATTCGCTGCAGTAAACACAGCTGCATGCGCAGGATGCCATGGTGCTCACTTTGAAAAGCACGCTCTTGGTAAGTCTAAAATCGTTAAAGATATGACTAAAGCAGAAGTTGAAAAAGCGCTTCTTGGTTATAAACACGGTACTTACGGCGGAGCTATGAAAGGTGTTATGAAAGGTCAAGTTGCTAAATACAGCGATGCAGATCTTAAAGCTGTAGCACAAAAAATCGGTAAATAATTACCCTTTTCTTCCGACCATCCGGTTCGGATGGTCATCACCCTCTTTTTTTAAATATTTCGTTTTCTCTTATCAATCGGGTACATAATGCCCTTTTCTTTTTTCTCGTTTTTTCGCCAACAGCTCCTCTTTTTTCTTTTGCGCTTCGACCGCACTTTGAAGATCCTCTTCGTTATCAAACTTCGCGGCATTTAAAAACTTCTCCGAGTCATCGAACTGACCACTTTTAAGCCCCCACAAAAAGGCAAAAAGCGCGATCCCTCCCAAAAAGAGAGATACTCCAAGCATCATCGCTACTATTCCACTACTCATTTGCTATCCTTTTTTCCAACTAAATTTTATTCGCACCGAATTACCCACAACCAAAAGTGAGCTGAAGCTCATAGAGATCGCCGCTACAAGCGGGATGACGAAGCCTGCCATCGCAAGCGGTATTGTGATACCGTTATATACAAGTGAAAGCACGAGATTTTCTTTGATAAGTCTGTAGCTTGTCGCTGCGATTTTGAAGCTCTCCACAAGCGAGGAGAGTGTATCGTCAAGTAGCACAACATCACCCACCTCTATGGCGATATCGCTTCCGCTTCCCATTACGATCCCTATATCGGCTTGAGAGAGTGCGAGAATGTCGTTGATACCATCCCCTACCATCACGACGATATGCTTTTGTTTATGCATATCCTCGACAAAAGCGGCTTTGTGCTCTGGGGTAAGCTCATAGTAGAACTTCTCTACACCGAGTTCTTGAGCTACTTTTTGGGCTATGTTTTTATGATCACCCGTAAGCATAATCGGGGTGATACCGCGCTTCTTGATCGCTTCGATGCTTGCTTTGGCATCGCTCTTTATCGGATCCTCAAGCTCGAAAACGGTAACGACTTTGTCATTCACAGCAAAGAAAAAGAGCGTTCTCTCACTCTCGTATGCAAAGTCGATATCGAAATACTTCAGCAGTTTCGCGTTACCTCCTAGATAGCGTGTACTACCGATATACGCCTCGATCCCCATCGATGGATGCTGCTTGAAGCTATCGAAACAGACCTCTTTGAAGTCATCCAACTCCAACGAGTTGAAAACTCCCTTGGATACAGGGTGATTGGAGAGTTTGGTCAAGGATGCCAGCACATTTTTGTCATACTCCTCATATCTTTGCTCCTTGACTACCTCCGGTTTGCCAAGAGTGAGCGTCCCTGTCTTGTCAAGCAGCAAAGTATCGGCTTTTGCCATCGTCTCCAACTGCGCAGCTTCCTTAAAGAGGATGCCGCGTCTGGCCGCAATCCCAAGCCCCACCAATGTCGCAACCGGAGTAGCAAGCGCAAGCGCACACGGACAAGCGATCACGATAACGGCGATGGCAACCATAAACGAACGCTCAAAATCATGTCCCATCACCATCCACACTATAAATGTAAGAACTGAGAGCGCCAAGATAGTGATGGAAAAGTACTCCGAAAGCCTGTTTGCCAGCTGCTGGATACGCGGCTTTTTGTTGAGGGATTCTTCAAGCAGGTTGGTCAGATGCGCCAATGTGGAGTGCTCGAAGTCTTTTGTAGCCCTTACCTGCACGTCGGCATCTATGCTCACCGTACCGCTAATGACCTTATCGCCCACCTCTTTGCATATCGGCTCGCTCTCACCCGTAAGCGAACTCTCGTCAAAACAGCCCTCACCTTTGATGATCTCCCCATCAAAAAGCACCTTTTGACCGCTTTTGACGATGATGATATCCCCGATCTGCACATCCGCGAGTTTGACCGAGACGATACCCTCCTCTTTGAGCACCTCCACTTCGCTTGGGACATCTTTGCCCATGATATCGAGCGCATCGGCGACACTCTTTTTAGAAAGCACCTCCAAAAACTTCCCAATAAGCACGAAGGTGATGATCATACTCACACTATCGAAGTAGGCTTCGCCGCTTTGGGTTACAGTGATGTAGATAGAGTAGATATAGGTCAGTGTCGCCCCTGTGGCGACAAGGATGTCCATATTGACCGTTTTGGTTTTGATGCCGTAGTAGGCACCACGGAAAAAGACCCAACCGCTGTAGAAGAGTACTGGCGTTGCCAGTACCCACTCGGCGATGTTGAGGATCGTTTTCATATCCTGCTTGATGCCGGTGAAGTAGCCCGCATACTGCGCGACGGCGATCCACATCACATTCATCGTCGCAAAGATGGCAACCGCCATACGGTAGTAGTAGTCCTTACGCTCTTTGTTCGCTCTGCTTTCTTGGATGGATGGATCGTATGGAAAGGCATTGTAGCCGATGGCTCGGATCATATCCACAATCTGCGAGAGCTTGACGATATCGTCATCCCACACAATCGTGGCTTTGTTGTTGGTGTAGTTGATGTTGGCCTCGATGACACCATCCATCTTGTGTAGCGCCTTTTCGTTCAGCCAGACACAAGCACTGCAGTGGATCCCCTCGATCACAAGCGCCACACGGGCAAAGCCGTTTTCATCGAACTTGACGAACTTGTCGTAAAAGGCAGGAGAGTCGAAGTTCTTGGAGTCTTCATACTGCTGTGTTGGAGGCGTGAGCTTCACTCCTTTGGCTTTGTCATAAAAGCTATCTAGCCCCTCGTCACTAAGGAGATGATATACCCCCTGACAGCCGTTACAGCAAAAATAGTGATCCCCATCTTGGATCATCACATCCTTGCTAAACTCCAAATGACAGTGGTCACACGCTACTTTTTCGTTTTCACTCAACTTCAAATCTTCCTAAACTTCTGTTCTTTTTTATCTTGTCCCAAGGTTCTATAAAGCCGCTCATACAGATATAGACCCCATTTTTCTCACACCCTTTGGCAAAGCCTACGGCAAGCCCGAGATTGAGGCTGGCTTCGACGCTATCTATCTCAAAAGGCTTCATCGCTCCAGTAAGAACGATCACGCGATCCTCGAAGATCTCGGCTAAAAACTCCGCGGTGATCTCCATCGTATCGGTACCATGCACGATGACGAACTCCCGCTCGCTCGAGTGGTAGATGATATCGGCGATCATCTTCCTATCGTTCATATCCATCTCAAGCGAATCTTTATAGACCACCCCAGCAAGCGGTGGTTTTTGCTCGAAACTCTCCAAAATCCGCTCAACCGCATAGTTATCCACCGGAACTTCCAGTTCACCTGTGAACATATCGTAGCGTTTGTTGAATGTCCCGCCGCTGTTGAGAATCAGCATCACTTCCTCTCTTTATGTAGTTTAATGATATCTTTAAGACTTGCTACCTCTTTGCCGTCATAGAGGTAACACTCCTCTACTCCCGCTCTCTTTGCCGCTTCGATATCGCTTGGCTTGTCGCCGACCATTACGCTTTTTGGCAGATCGAGTGAGAAATCTTTTTGAGCTTGCAAGAACATCCCGGCTTCTGGTTTTCTGCAACTGCAGCTGCCGGTGAAGTCGGGATGGTGCGGGCAGTGGTAGGTCTTGGCTATCTTTATGCCTCTTTTGGCAAACTCCGCCTCCATCCAGCGTGTAAGTTTTTTGAACTCCTCCTCACTGTAATACCCACGACAAATCCCCGACTGGTTTGTCACGATAACGATAGTATATCCCTCTTTTTGAAAGTAGTCACCAAGCTCAAAGATCCCGTCAATAAACTCGAAATCCTCTTGTTTGTAGAGATAGTTTTTTTCGATATTGATCACACCGTCACGGTCAAGAAACAAAGCGGGTCGTCTATGCAACACCCTCTCCAAAAAGCTCTTTTTCGATGATGTCACAGATGATATGACCGATGAGGATATGGCTCTCCTGGATGCGTGGCGTAGCGTTTGACGGGACGATAATGGAAAAATCCGCCATCTTCGCCATCTCTCCGCCGTCTCTACCAACAAGAGCTACCGTCGTTATCCCCTTTTTCTTCGCTACCTCAAAAGCATTGATGACATTTTTGGAGTTGCCACTTGTAGAGATACCAATAAAGAGATCCCCCTCTACTCCCATCCCTTCAAGCTGTCTTGAAAAGACCTGGTCGTATCCATAGTCGTTGCCGATGGCTGTAAGGTTGGAAGTGTCGGTCGTTAGAGCGAGTGATGGAATAGAAGGACGATCAAAGCCGTATCGACCGACAAGTTCTGCCGCTATATGCTGTGCATCTGCCGCACTACCGCCATTGCCTGCTATAAGGGTCTTTTTATCGTTTTTATAGACATCAACACACACTTTTGCCACTTCGGTGATGGTATCGAGCAGCGCTTCGTTTTCATAGATGGCCTGTTTAGTCTGATAAGATTGTTTGACTTGTTCTTTTATATAGTTTTTCATGCTTCTGCTTCACTCTTTAAAGATTATACCAAAAGCAACTAACTACCAGTCTGATAAACGAGTATATTGTATTTGAGTGCAAAGCGAAACTGCGCAGAAGCTACCGCTAACTTCAAGTGGTTTCAACGAAACAATCGGGTACAATCTATTCGCCCCAAAGGTAAAAGATACCCCCTCATTTGCTGCGTTAAATCTTTTTGGATTAACTAGTTAGTCCTGCACAGATTTGCCTTACAATGAATGGCGTATCTTTTATTTAGCAGACTGGTAGTTAATTGCCTTTGGTATTAATGAAGATATGATAGCAAAAGAAAGCAAAAAGAAGGATAAGGAAAAAAAGAAGAAACCGCCGGCAGGCGGTTTTATTCGAGAATATAGTCTACGACACGAGACTCTTCCGTGACCTTTCTTATAAGCTCGACAACCTTTAGATGTTCAGGATGTTCTTGGTAAATCTTGAGATCCCGCTGTGACTCAAATGTCGAATACAGCGACATATCCATCGCTCGATCACTCTCATTGAAGTTGATCCCGACTTCCATAGACTTCAAAACATCGATGCTCTCTTCCAGGTCCTCCAGCTTTTTTCGTACTCTTGCCATGTTCAAAGCCTTGTTCTCATCTTTGAACTTAAACATCACGATATGCACGATCATGATCTATCCTTCTTAAAAGTTTTGAAATTTTATCCCTTTTTTTGTGAAAGAAAGCTAAAAATGAAAAACTACTCTTCTTCTTTATCCACTTTCTTTTGCTTCACTTCACATCCTTTCTCTACCTTGCATCCAAAACCGTACCGTACAATCTTGTAAAAATCCTGCAAAATCAAAAAAACACAAAAAAGCCATATAGCTATCAACACCCAGTTTTGCAGCCCTTTGGCAAAATAGAGATATGCATATCCCAAAACATATGGCCATTTGATAAAATAAAATATCAAAACCCAAGTACCATATACCTCTTTGAGTGTTCGTTTCATATAAAGTATCTCCAGTAAAAGTAAGCTATCGCGGTAATTGCCGCTATCCCGACAAGATTCAGCACTATACCGTATTTAAGCATATCTTTGATATGCACGGCCCCACTACTCATAGCGATGGCGTTTGGCGGCGTTGCGATCGGCAGCATGAACGCATAACTCGCACACAAAGTAGCCACCATCATAAAGAGCGTCTCGTCAATGCCGCTTTGTCTGGCTACAGAGTAGATAACCGGCAGCATAATGGAGATCAGCGCCGTATTGGATGTAATCTCTGTTGCAAAAGTGATAAGTGTAGCCGTTGCAAGCAGCAGAAAAAGAGGTGTCAAATCCGTCATACCCAGCAGAACACTTGCAATATCGTCGGCGAGTCCGGTATGGGCAAAAGCTTTGGCAATCGAAAATCCCGCACCGAAAAGAAAGATGATGGCATATGGAACTTTATAGAAATCCTCCTCCCATTTCAAAACATTCAACGGCGGCATAAACAAAATAAGACCAAAGAAGAGCAAAATGCCGCTCTCACTCAATCCCAGACCGTTCCAGTAAGGTTTTATCCTTGCATTGACAAGCAGCAGTACTACAAGTCCAAAAAGAAGATAGAGCACTTTTTTTTGCTCCGATGTAAGAGTAAGTCTCTCTTTTATGCGCTCTATGGCGATCTCTTGAGTACCCAAACTGAGTAAAAAAGCCATAAAAAGCAGCATAAAAAGTACAAGCGGTGCCGTAAGCATCACCCATGTAAAAAATGGAATCGTCTCTATATTCGACTCGCTCATAACACCAAGAAGTACGAGATTCGGAGGAGTACCAATAGGCGTCAAAATTCCACCGATGTTCGCCCCGTATGCTATGGCAAGCGCAAAACGCATCTTGAGCCCCGTATGGTCGGTCAAAAAGACCGCTATGGAAATAAGCAACAAAGTGGTCGTCGTATTGGAGAGAATGGAGCTGAGAAGTCCTGATGTAATGGCCAAAGAGAAGATCATCCCTCTTGGAGTTTTTGGAAAGATATCGAGAATCTTCTGGGCGATGAAAAGATGCAGTTTTGTTTTTTCAACTCCAATAGCGAGCAAAAAACCGCCAAGAAAAAGGAAAATGATATGATTGGCATAATTGACCGTCGTCGCTTTGGTCGAAAGAATGCCGCAGGCAGGAAAAAGTATAATGGGAAAGAGTGACACGACCCCAAGAGGGAGTGCTTCAGAGCTCCAAAGGGCGACAAGCAGAGCTATGCTTCCAAGCAATGCCGCTTTTGTAAAACCGATATAAAAATATGCCACTCCAAAAAACAAAAGCCCGGCGGCGATGCTTGCAAATATCTTTTTTGTCTGCACATCAGCTCCTCACTAAAAGAGTCGAGAGGCTCTCTTTTGGATTTTTTCCTTCCAAAACGGCATACACTTCCGCTGCTATGGGAAGGTACAAAGAGCGTTTCTTTGCTAAAGCATTGAGTGCATAGGCTGTACCGATTCCTTCAGCAACCTCGCCCAGCTCTTTTATGATCTCCTCTTTGCTTTGCCCTTTGGCAAGCCCAAGTCCCACGCGAAAATTTCTGCTCATCGTCGAACTCGCGGTCAAAAAGAGATCTCCCGCCCCGCTTAAACCTAAAAAAGTCGCACTCTGTGCTCCATAACTCAAACCAAAACGGTGCATTTCCACAAGTCCGCGTGAAATGAGTGCCGCCGCTGCATTTTTTCCTAGTTCGAGACCTTCACAGACACCGGCGGCGATCGCAATGACATTTTTGTATGCCCCCGCAATCTCAGCTCCTACCACATCACTGCTGATGTAAGTTTTGATAAAATCCGGGAAAAAAGAGACGAACTCTTGTGCAACGGTTTCGTTCGTCGAACTGACGACAAGTGCCGTGGGAAGCGAACGAATCACTTCCGCCGCAAACGACGGCCCTGAAAGAAAAGCTATATTTTCCTCCGGCACATATTTATCGTATATTTCGTTGAGAAAACGTCCCGTCGCAGCTTCAATACCTTTGGATGCAACCAGTATCTTTTGATTTGTAAAAACAAAATGTTCCTCTAGCCAATGCGAAATTTCTTGAGCGGGGATCGTAAGAACAAGATACTCTAACTTCAGCATTTCATCGAGTGATATAAAATTGTCGATATCTCTTTTTCGACGTGACGTGATGTAACATTTCTGCTTCTGCGAAAACGCAAAATGCAGCGCTTGCCCCCACTTACCAGCTCCAATCACTCCAATTGACATATCTTCTACTCCCTACAAGTTTTTCAAATTCCTGGATATCCGCTTCATATCCGACGACGATGATCATATCTCCCTTCTGCAGTTTATGGCGCTTGGCTTTGGAGGAGTAGATAAACTCCGTTTTGAGATCTTTATGCATAATTGAAAGCACGACGATGCCTCTGTATCTGCTCCAATCTATATCGGCAGGATACTCCCCGCCAAATATTTCCATATTTTCCACCTCTATCTGAGCGAGTTTGAGATCACTTTTTTCATAAAGAATCCCATGCAATACCTGACTCGCTATCGGATTGTGTATGATATCGGAAATGATCTCCGCAGTTGTCTGCTCGATTGCAATGACCTTGTTCACTCCGGCCATCTTGAGCTTCTCTACACTCTCTTTGTTCGTCGCTATCGCAACAAGAACAAGATTTTTGAAATTCGAACGCAAAGAGATAGCGAGAAAAATATTTTCCGCTTCCGTATCGAGTGCGCAAAAAACGATGCTGTTTTCGTAATCTTGAAACTTCTCCTCATTATACCACTCGTCACTTAAATCGAAAACATTACGGACATATTTCCCATCAAAACCGATCTCGCACTCCTCATCCGTTACAAAGAACTCGATATCATACACATTTCCGACACTGTTTGCTATTTCAATAGCATACTTGTTGTTTCCGAATATCAAAGCTTTTTTCCGTTTACTCATGACGATCCTTCGACATCAGATGCTTTTCAAACTCTGCAATGAACGGTCCGTAGCCGATAACCAAAAGAATATCGCCAGCTTCGAGCAGAGTCGAATCTATTGGATTGAACCAAAATTTTTCATAGCGCTTTTTATATACACCAAGCAAAACGATGCGAAATCGTTTGTTTCCAAGGTCTCCAACATAACTGTAGTGTGACAGCATCCCCTCTGTAATGATGATCTCACCTATTTTGACGATGGAGTTCTCACTTCGAAGCGCATGGATCGCCTCAAACGCAACGGGTTGCCCGACAAGTTCTCGCGTTATCATCCCTATGAGTTCCTGAGGATAGATGATATCGTTCACGCCGGCAAACTGAAGCTTCTTTTTGTTGACATCGTTCATAAGAAGTGAAAGTATGCGTACGTTCGCATCTATGGAGCGTACCGTCAATGCCGTGTACACGTTTGCCACATCATCATGGGCAAGACAAAGCACCGCCACAACCTGCTTTTTAAAATTGACGTGAAGCTTGGTATAACTTGCAACACTGCCTGGATTGAGTAAAAAAGCCTGGAGTCCGTCACTTTTAGCGTTGTTCACCCTCTCTTCTTTATTGTCTATAACAATAATGTTTTTGTTTTTAAATTTATACTCTTTGACTACCTCTTTCGCAATCGTATCATAGCCGCATATCAGATAAAATTTTTGAAGTTTTGTAACGTCTTCGATCATTTTCGCCTCTTTGAACTCATCGAGACGTTCATTGAATGCAGAAACAATCAGCGAAGTGAAAAAACTAAGAACACCCACACCTGAAATAATGATAAAAATCGTTACAAAACGTCCCTCTTGCGAAACAGGCGTTATATCTCCAAATCCAACCGTCGAAAGTGTTACGACCGACCAATACAGTGCAGAAAAAAAGTCTTTTATGTTCGATGCGGGGTTATTCCCTTCAATCACGAAGATAAGAACAGAAGAGATAAAGATAACGACCGAAGCAAATAAAAAGAGAGTGAAAAACTCGAATTTTTTGCTTGCAAGAACAGATACAAGTCCCGTAAAACTTTTGGTATAGCGAAAAATTTTGAAAACACGAAAGAGTACAAACAGTCGAAGCAGTCGCAGCTCATGAAAAAACGGCAAAATCGCAAGCAGATCGATAATCGCCTTTGGAGTCATCATGTATTCGAATTTCACTTTGGCAATGCGCTTGAGTACTTCGTCGAGCTGGAACTCTCGTGAGAGCATGGTGTCATGCTCCTCTTGCTCCAATATAATCTTCGTTACACTTCCATTAACCCAAAGCCTAAGCAGATACTCGATAAAAAAGATGAAAGATATGATTACATTATTGATAAACATCAAAACATCATCTACATGGTGATGCACCTCTCGAATAAGTACAAAAACACTCACGAAGATCAAAAAAATCATGAAGTAGTCAAAGTAGTGTTTATATTTGTAGTTATCGTTTTCTAAAAGATTGTAAAAAAAGCGGCGTCGCTTCTGATACTTTGCATTGCTTCTGAGATAATATGCAAACGAAATCAGGAAACGACTGAGAAATTTTTTCATTTAACCGAGTTTGGATTTGAGTATCTCGTTGACTGTCTGTGGATTCGCACTGCCTTTGCTGGCTTTCATCACCTGGCCGACAAAAAAGCCAAAGAGCTTCTCTTTTCCTCCTTTGTATTCAGCCACTTTATCTTCGTTAGCTGATAGAATTGCATCGACCATCGCTTCGATGGCACCCGTATCACTTACTTGTTTGAGACCGAGCTTTTCAATAACCTCGTCTATATCGCCGCCTTTTTCCATCAAGTGGTCCAATACCTCCTTGGCAGCTTTGCCACTTATCGTTTTATCTTCGATGCGTTTGACAAGCATTGCCAGTTTTTTCGCATCGACAGGAGAACTGGTTACATTCATTCCGCTTTTAAATCGGGCAGGAAGCTCGACCGTAAGCCAGGTCGTTGCATTTTTGGCACTGATCCCCTCCTCCATCATGTCCTCAAAGAAGAGTGCCATCTCTTTTGTCGACGTTATCACACTGGCATTGTACTCACTCATCCCATATTCTTGAACAAATCTAGCCGCTTTCTGATCGGGAAGTTCGGGGATTTGAGAATATTTTTCAAGCATCTCGTCGGTTATCACCGCTTTTTTCAAATCCGGATCAGGAAAATAGCGATAATCAGCGGCTTCTTCTTTGCCGCGCATACTGCGTGTTTCTTGTTTGTTCGCATCGAAAAGCCGTGTCTCCTGAATAATCTCCTCGTCATAGACACCATCCTCCCACGCCTCGATTTGACGCCGTACTTCAACCTCTATAGCTTTTTGTATAAAACGAAAAGAGTTGATGTTTTTGATCTCTACTCTTGTATAGAGTTTCTCATCCCCTTTTGGACGGATCGAAACGTTGACATCGGCTCGAAAACTTCCCTCCTGCATATTTGCATCGCTTATGTCGATATAGCGAACGATGGCATGCAGCTTCTTTAGATACTGTACTGCCTCTTCCGCACTTCGCATATCCGGTTCACTTACGATCTCCAAAAGGGGGGTTCCAGCGCGATTGAGATCCACTTTGGAAATCTCGCCGTCATGAATGTTTTTTCCTGCATCCGCTTCTATATGCGCACGGTTGATACGTACGATCTTATGTGAACCATCTTCAAAATCTATGCGAAGTTTTCCATTCTCTATAACAGGTGTATAGAGCTGCGTAATCTGATACGCAGAAGGTGAATCCGGATAAAAATAGCTTTTTCGATCGAAGTAGGAGACTTTGTTTATCGTCGCTTCGATCGCCGTTCCAAACTGAATCGACTTGTGCAGCACCTCTTTGTTTAGAACCGGCAAGGCACCCGGAAGCGCCAAACAAGTTGGACAGGTATTGATATTTTGCCTTTCATTGAAGCTTGTAGGACATGAACAAAAGAGCTTTGTTTTTGTGTTGAGTTGCACATGTACTTCAAGACCTATAACCGTTTCGAACATTATTGAAATTCCTTGAGTGAAATTGGAATGATTTTACCCTAAAAGAGTTTTAAATTCGATTAATTCAACAATACGTTACTTTTCGATTTTTTTATAAGCAGTTTTCGTTTCATCCGCACCAAGAACCAATCTCCCACGTCTTTTCTCTATTTTATAGACCGAACAATCCTCGGAAACAGACTGCGTATGATTACCCATACTTTTTGCTCTCAAACAGAGTTTCCCGTTATGAATTCGCCATCTCTGATAAACGAGAGTTGCTGAGTTTATTGAAGTTGCCGTACCGTCGCTGTGCAGTACAAACCCCCAGTCTCCACCCTCTATCAACCATGATCCGACAAGTTCTTTTGATCTCTCATCCAGTTTAAACTCATTCGGTAATTTTACTTCAACAGTATCTTTTTCATCAGTAGATTGAAACTTCATCCATATAAATCCGAGGATAAAAAAACTCACAATTGCATAAAAAACTTTGTTTTTCAATCCATTGTGCCTTTTATCAAGCTATGTTCTAATCAAGTAAAAAAGATTTATTCGTTTTGAAGATTATCGAGGATTTTTTCCAAAAGTTCCGTTTGTTTTTTCGCTTCATACAGTCTCTCTTTGTTCGTAACGAACGAATCCAGAGCAAGAACGATAAATAGTGCGAAAAAGAGATAAACGAATGTTACAAGAACAGCGGTGGGGTACCCTAAAACTATAAAGATTTTAAAAGTGATAAGAGCGCCCGCTATGACAAAAGCCCAGGACGCTCCAAGAAGGAGGTTTAAAAGTCTCGTAAAAGCGTCGTGCTTCATTTATGGTTCTATGTGGTCTGACTGAACAGCTCCGCCGATGTAGACGTACGTAAGCATCATAAAGATAAAAGCCTGCAAAAACGCACCGAAAGTCAAAAGGGCAAATGGAATAAGCGGAAGTATCCACGGTGCCAGCATCAAAATGACGGCAAGAAACATATCATCCCCTTTGATGTTACCGAAAAGTCGGAAGCTCAACGAGATGATACGGGAGATATGCGAAACGATCTCGACAGGGAACATCAACCATGCAAGCCACCAGACGGGCCCCATAAAGTGCTTGAAATAATTAACGACACCGTGTAGTTTAATCCCTTCGAAGTTGTAGTAGACAAAAACGGCAAGTGCGAGCGCGAGTGTCATGTTCAAGTTGGCAGACGGTGCTTCGAATCCCGGGATAATACCGATGACGTTCGCAACGAAAATGAAAAGACCGAGTGTCGCAACAAGTGGAAGATACTTTCTCGCATGCGCTCTTCCCATTACGTCGGCACCCATTTTCCACACACCGTCGACATACGCTTCCATCACGTTTTGCATCCCCTGCGGAACCAACTGCAGATTGTTCATCGCTTTTTTTGCTAAAAGCGCCGCTATCACCGCTGAAAGGATCATATGTGCAAGAAACAAAAATCCATGGCTCTCACTGATGAGGCCAAAAAAAGTAAAAACATTATCCATAGGACGAGACTCCGTAAATTAAATTGCGTAATTTTACAAAAATTAGGATTAAACTATTATGAAACAGGTGCTATCTCTTCGCCTTTGAGTGCCTCTATCAAGCTTGTTGCGTATGCTCCCCTTGGAAGTACAAAACGTAAATGTGCTCTTTCTTCTTTTGCATAGAGTTTGAGTGAAAAATCCAAAGGCCAGACTATAGCGGCACGCCGATAGCCTTTATACGGCAGATATTCGTCATCAAATTCCCGCTCTATCGCTCTTGCTTTGCCACGTGCCCGAAATGCGTCTCGTCCCGGCAGCAAACCCGTGGGTGTGATGTTATGTGCAAGAAAATCCTGCAGAGGAAGCTGTTTGGGAGTAAATAATTTCTCTTTCTCGGTCACAAAAACATCCCCTTCCAAAAGCTTGAATTTACCGTTTTGGCTCAATTCCACTCTCTTTGTGAGCCATTCGTTGAAAAGATAACTCTGATAAACCGACACAAGAAAGTTTCTCACTTTCGCATCTTTGACATAACGCTCTCCCAAAAGCATCTCTCTTGCCTGCTCCAAGGCATCACGCTCTTTGCCGAATCGCTGATAGCCAAAGTAATTCGCAAGACCGTCTTTTTGGATTTTATGTACCGTTTTCTCTATACGACCGGCTTTGATATTGTCGATATTATACAGATTGATGCCAAAGGCATTACCTTTGAGATCCCCCATTCGTATCGACTTCGTATCTTTCGTCATCTCCAAAATTCTGATGTTTTTGTGCCTAAACTTTTTCAGTGCAGAAGCAAGCCTCGCATCGAAAGAGAGATACTGTGAAGTTGTCGCATGTTTGTCCTTGAGACCGGCATAACCGATCTCAGCGGCATCGAGATTGAGAGTGCGCGCAATAGCCGCGACCATATCCCATGTCGTCATGCCCTGCTTCTGCACACGTGCTATAACATATTTTCCTCTCCCTGCGAACCCTCTGTTTGGGATCTCGTCGACAAAAAAATCCTCTTCTGTCTGACGAAAAAGGAAATCTATATCGCTTTTATGAAGATAAACTCTCATAACGCCAGCATCTTCAACTCTTTTTTCGCCATCTTTATATCCTTTTGTATCTGCTCTTTGAGCTCTTCAAGTGAGTCGAACTTCCTGTTTTCACGTAAAAAATCGACAAAACTGATCTCCGCCTTTTTGATGCAGGTGACATTGCCGTCCAAAATGTGCGACTCGATGGCGAAACTCCCATCGGTAGAGACTCTATGACCTATAAAACTGACAGAGGGATGCAAATGTTCCTCATGGTCTATGCGAGTAAATGTCGCATACACTCCCTCTTTTGGTATCTCGAAATTTTCCGTATGGATATTGATCGTTGCTACAAGCTCTTTTGCACCTATTCCCTGCCCTTTTTGATACTTGCCCGTCATAGTATAGTTGTATCCAAGCAGTCTGTTTGCCTGCTTTATATTTCCCTCTCGTATCATTTCTCTTATATGATGCGAATGTACAGAAATCCCGTCTATTTTCACCTCATCTACGATCTCAACACGAGCATTGCAAACCTTTCGAAGATATTGCGCCGAATACTTTCTGTCTTTGCCGAAATGAAAGTCATACCCGACCACGATCTTTTTGAGATGCGGAAAATAGTTTCGCAAAAGTTCTATAAATGCATCCGCTTCGAGATGTTTTATCTTCTCCAGTTCGATATACAAAACAGGATAGGAAGTATGCCGTTCTCTCATCCTGCCTGGAGTCAGTGTCGAATAGCCGTTTTCTATAACGACGATGGCACCGTTCTCCCCCAATCGTTTAAAGAGCTCCTGATGCCCCAGATGCATTCCGTCAAAACCGCCGAGTGCAACGGCTTCAGCCTTTTTTAAAGTAGTAGCAATACTCAAGATTACCATCCTTTCCCGTAATTTTTGAAGGAGCTTTTTTTATCAAATTCCATCCTTTGAGTGCGCAGGCATCTTCGAACTTGACCATCGCTTTTTGCACAGCTTTGTCATCTTTCACTACTCCTTTTTTGTCCCTTCTGACACCGACACCCACTTCAAATTGCGGCTTGAAAAGCAAAACAATGTCCTCTTTGGAAAGCCTGTCCACGCTTTCTAAAATATGCAACAAAGAAATGAAGCTCACATCACTCACTACAACGTCAAAAGGATCATGCTCAAAAGTACGAATGTCTGTCCCTTCAAAAAGAGTTACGCGTTCATCCTCTTCTATTTTTGGATGCAGCTGCCCGTTTCCTACATCCACACAGACCAAACTTTTAACACCCCGCTCAAGCAATACCTCACTGAAACCGCCTGTAGAACTGCCGATATCGAGTGCGGTTTTACCACACACATCCAATGCCGCTTCATCCAAAAAATACAGCAGCTTCCAAGCAGCTCTGGAAACATAATCTCTAAAAGTCGTCATTTCAACTCTATTCTCTTTGCTGACAACCAAAGAGTTCTTTGTTACGATCTCCCCGTCAACAGATACATATCCCTTTTTGATGTAGTTTTGCGCTTTTGTTCTGCTCTGTGCAAGGCCTGCAGCCACGAGATAACTGTCAAGTCTCAAAACTGAACCTCGAAAGAACAAAAAAGAAATTCAACGGCCATTTTTTCATTGATCGCACCATCCCCCGTATTGTCGATACCGAAATCAAAATAATTATATCCAACACGTATCGCATAGCGTTCATTTATTCTGTAAGCACTTCCCGCTCCATATACAAGAGTATGCCCGGAAGCATTCATATAGACATATCCTGCTCCAAATTTGGCGTAGAAATCTATTTTTTTATCCCATACGGGGTAATGTGCCTGTGTGTTTATATCGACAAATTTATGAGTAACGACATTGCCGTTTTGCCGCTTGTATTGCAGATTGGCGACATATTCGATCTCGACACTCAAGTAATCGTTGATATAAGCCCCGCCATAAAGAACATAACCGTTGGAACCGTCATCTTTCAAATCGTAATAACCATCATCTTTCAATTTCGAGACACCATACCCTCCCCCCACATAGGGTCCTGCGCCTCGCTCCGCTTCTACCACACCAACAAGCAGCAGTAAAATCATTACAATTCTCAAAAGAGCATCTCCCTCATCTCCTCTTCGGTGATCGTTTTGACGCCAAGGGCAACTGCTTTGTCATATTTGCTGCCGGCATCTTCACCATGGATGACGTAGTCGGTCTTTTTGCTCACGCTCGAACTCACTTTGGCTCCAAATTTTTCAAGCATCTCTTTTATCTCGTCTCTCGGTCTGCTCATCGTCCCTGTCAATACAACCCTTTTTCCTTTGAAAGGATTTTCGGCTGCTGTTTCCTCTCTTGTGGGAGGAACGGGCCGAATAACGGCTTCGAGCTTGAGTACGGTCTCTTTGTTGACACGCATAAATTCCAAAAAACTCTTCGCCATCTCTTCTCCAAATCCTTCCAACGCCAAAAGCTCTTCTTCGTTGGCATTTTTATACTCAAGACCGAAAGCCTGAGCCAGCATCTTAGAAGCCACTTCCCCTATATGCTCAATCCCAAGAGCGTTGATAAAACGCCAAAGTTCACTTCCCTTGCTCGCTTCTATGGCTTCAAGCAGGTTGCGTGCTTTCTTCTCTTTGAAACCCTCCAAACGCAAGAGCTGCTCCATTGTCAATGAGTAAAGATCAAGTACGCTTTTGACAAGACCCGCCTTGTAAAGCTGCTCGACAATCTTCTCTCCAAGTCCGTCGATATTAAGGCACTGTTTGGATGCAAAATAGATAATGGAATTGACGACTCTGGCTTCACAGGAAAGATTTTGACACTTTATCAGTGCCCCTTCATCGAGCAGTTCACTGCCACAGACAGGACAAGATTTCGGCCGCTCCACAACTTTTTCGCTGCCGTCTCTACGCTCTTTGAGCACTTTGGTAATCTTTGGAATCACGTCTCCGCTGCGAAGAACAATGACGTAATCTCCTATGCGAATGTCTTTGCGCTCTATCTCATCGAAGTTATGCAGTGTTGCACGCTCGACTACCGCTCCCTCGATCTCCACAGGTTCGAGAACGGCAACCGGTGTCACTACTCCCGTCCGCCCCACCTGCAAAATTACATTTTTAAGACGCGTCACCTTCTCTACAGCCGGAAATTTGTAAGCGATCATAAAACGCGGATACTTCACGGTATAGCCTAGTTCTTCATGCTTTTGCAGTTCATTGACTTTGGCAACCATCCCATCAAGCATCATCGGATAACTCTCACGCTCCTCTTTCATCTTTTGATAGATCACCTCTATCGCATCGGCATCTTTCGCTTTTGCCCGAAACGGCGGTTTTTTAAACCCTAACGAGTAGATATACTCCATCAAATCACTAAGATACTCAAAATCAAGTGAATTTACCCCCACTCCATACGGCAAAAAGACAAGATTCCGTTTCGCCGTTACGCGCGGATCGAGTTGTCTGAGACTCCCGGCTGCGGCATTTCTGGGATTGGCGAATGGAGACTCACCATTTTTGAGCCGCTCTTCATTGATGCGATCGAACTCCTCCTTCTCTATCACCACTTCGCCGCGAATCTCTATAAGCGACGTTTCTTTGATCACAAGCGGAATCGTCTGAATGGTTTTGACGTTTTGAGTGATATTTTCACCCTCCACCCCGTCACCTCGTGTAATCCCCATCTTCAGCTCACCGTTTTCATAGATAAGATTGAGACTCGCTCCGTCAAACTTAGGCTCACAATAAAAAGATATATCACTGTCTATCTTCTTGATACGCTCTATCCATTCTACCAGTTCCTGATGGTTGAAGACATCCTCAAGCGACCACATGCGGCTAAGATGCCTGGCTTTTTCAAATCCTTCGGCTACACGATCACCCACACGCTGCGTTGGCGACTCTTTAAGAATTTTGTCGGGATGCTCTTTTTCATACTCTTCAACCTGTTTGTAAAGCCTGTCATACTCCTCATCCGTAGCGATAGGATCGTCGAGAACATAGTAATGGTAAGCATATTTGTTTAACAGTTCGACATTTTTTTTGTATTCTTCGTAGGTCATTAAAAAGCTTTCTTTGGAAAAATATTATGTTGGAAGTATTATAGTGTATGGTTGCTAAATCGTTGATTAGTGTAATGTGTAGGAGAAAAAAATGAGAAAGTATGGCGCGGTGGACGGGACTCGAACCCGCGACCCCCTGCGTGACAGGCAGGTATTCTAACCAGCTGAACTACCACCGCAAAAACAATGCTTTTTCGTTTACTCCGTGTTGGAACCTTTATTCCATTCGTCACGTACACGTAAGTACGCTCCTCATTCCGTAAAGAACCCGCCTCGATTAAACAAAAAATCAAGAGTTTTTCATCTTGTTACACAACAAGAGGAATTTTTTTGAATAAGTTGTGCCTACGCTTTTAGCGAAGCGTATTGCAATACGTGAGCTAAATGCTTCAGTGCATATATCGCAAAAAATGGTGGGCACTACTGGACTCGAACCAGTGACATCTACCTTGTAAGGGTAGCGCTCTACCAACTGAGCTAAGCGCCCTCTC
>JALUFE010000016.1 GCA_027052175.1 Helicobacteraceae bacterium
ATTCCTGTGTGGCTTCGCTATACCGCGATGACAAAAGCAAGCAGTGAGCAGGAGATACGTGCGCGAGTCTCCGGGCGGCTGCAAAAACGTTTCTTCAAAGATGGGCAGATAGTCAAAAAAGGTCAGAAGCTTTTCTTGATCGAGCAGGAGCAGTACAAAAACGCACTCGATGCCGCATTGGCGCAAAAAGCCCGTGATGAAGCGGCTTTGAGACTGGCAAAGGCGAATGTCGATCGTTATGCGCCGCTTGTCAAAGAGGGACTTGCCCCAAGGGCGAAGCTCGAAGAGTACGAGTCGCAGCTCTCAGGATTTCAAGCTTCTATAAAAGCGGATGAGGCAAAGATCGCCGAAGCGAAACGCAATCTTGGATACACCATCATCACAGCACCGATAACGGGCAAAATAAGCGCGCGCTATGTCGATGTGGGCAATCTTGTCGGTTATGACGGTCCGACACTCTTGACGAAGATCGTACGTATCGATCCGCTCTATGCCTACTTTTCACCTTCGGAGTCGGACTATGCGATGATCAAGCACTATGCTTCGAAGGAGAAACTCGATGTCATCGCCGATGTCGCTTCCTCAAACGCGCGTATAAAGCGTGAGCGGCTGTATGGGTATGTGGACTTTACCAACAACAGTGTCGATCCCACTACATCGACGGTAACGATGCGTGCTACACTCGCAAACCCCAAGGGAAGCGTACTGCCTGGAACTTTTGTCTATGTCAATCTTTTTGTAACGGACAAGGGTGAGTTTTTGATGATACCGCCTCAGGTGATCTTCGAAGATCAGCAGGGGCGTTTTGTCTATATCGCAGGAAAGGATGGCAAAGCACACAAACGTTATATCAAAACAGGTATCTCATCGAAATATTTCGTAGAGGTCACACAAGGACTTGAAGATGGCCAGAGTGTGATCGTATCGGGTCTTGTGAAGCTTAGAGACAAGATGCCTGTAAAGATCACAGATGTAACCAAAAGCAAGGGGATTACTGCCATCATCGAAAAAAACCATCTCATCCCAAAAAAAGAGCGTTAGTCGATGTTCTCGGTAACTTTCATCAAACGCCCGATTTTCGCGATGGTCATCTCGCTGCTAATCGTCATCGGCGGTATCGTTTCGCTCTACTTTCTCCCCGTGCAGGAGTTTCCCGATGTCACGCCGCCGACGGTTTCAGTCACGGCAACCTATACGGGCGCGAATGCCTACGATGTCGAAGCCGCCGTTACCAGGGTGCTTGAGGACAAGATCAACGGAACGAAGGGGATGATCTATATGAGCTCTTCGAGTACCTCTACGGGGCAGTCGAAGATCACGGTCTACTTCGAGCCGGGGTATGATCTCGATATCGCCGCGGTCGATGTACAGAACAAGGTCTCGACCGCGATGTCCACGCTGCCACTTGAGGTGCAGCAGCAGGGGGTGACGGTGGACAAGGAGAGCCCGAGTATGGTCTGTGCCGTGACCATAAACGGGGATGAGCGCTACGACGATGCCTTTTTGTCCAACTTTATCAACATCAATATCCTCGATGAACTCAAACGAATCCCGGGTGTGGGTAAAGCGGAAAATATGGGGGAGAAGAAGTACTCGATGCGTATCTGGCTCGATCCCGACAAGATGCGTTCATTGAAGATGACGACCAAAGAGGTCATAGACGCCATCGCTTCGCAGAACAAGCAGGCAGCCCTTGGGAAGATCGGTGCAGCTCCCACATATAAAAATCAGCAGCTAGAGTATGTGCTCACTACAAAAGGACGCCTCGATCAGGTCGATGAGTATAAGAACATCGTTTTGCGTCATAAAAAAGATGGTTCCCTGGTTTATCTCAAAGATGTGGCACGTATAGAGCTTGGAGCGGAGAAGTATGACTGGAACGCCTATCTCAACGGCAAACCGACAGGACTCATAGGGATCTACCAGCTGCCGGGATCAAATGCGCTGGAGATACGAAAAAAGGTCGGCGAGACGATGGAGCGGCTCAAGTCCCGCTTCCCAGATGGGATCTCCTATGCCATTCCTTATGACACGACGAAGTATGTCGAAGTGGCGATCAAAAATGTCGTCATCAACCTTATCGTCGCTATACTGCTTGTCATCGTCATCATCTACATCTTTTTGCAGTCGTGGCGCCCCACCGTTATCGCTTCGGTCGCGATCCCCGTCTCGCTTATAGGCGCCTTTGCGGTGATGCAGCTTGCCCACGGGTTTTCGATCAACTTCCTTACACTTTTTGGACTGATACTTGCCATCGGTATCGTCGTTGATGATGTCATCCTTGTCGTGGAGAATGTCGAAGTTATTATGACGAATGAGCCGGATCTGCCTATGCCCCAAGTCGTCAAAAAGGCAATGATCCAGCTTACCAGCCCCATTATCTCGACTACGCTTGTTCTTGTGGCGGTTTTTGTACCCGTTTCGATGATGCCGGGGATCGTGGGATCGCTCTATCAGCAGTTCGCGCTTACGATCTCCTTTGCCGTCATCATCTCCTCGCTCAACGCGCTCACGCTCTCTCCGGCTCTTGCAGCCATTATCATCAAGCGCCGAAAAGAGGGGGAGAAGAAGTTTGTCGGTTTCGTGCTGTTTGATAGGTTTTTCGACTGGCTTACCGCGCATTATACAGCGACTCTAAAAGCGCTCATAAAAGGCAGATGGGCAGTTATGCTACTTTTTGTCGCTTTGATAGCTCTGGTAGCTTATATGTTCAAGACCACGCCGACTGGATTTGTCCCCTCTGAAGACAAGGGAGCGTTGATGGTCGCTATCAATCTCAAGCCGGGCAGCTCGATAGAGAGAACGACTAAGATCGACAAAGAGGTGACAAAAAGGGTACTAAGCATCCCCGGAGTTGCCGACGCCATTACGGTTGATGGCTACAATGTCATCTCCTCCACACTCGATGGCAGTGCCGGGGTACTTTTTGTAACGCTCAAGGACTGGAGCGAGCGAACCAAAAAGGGTGAGGATGTCGAGGGGATCATCAAGAAGATCTACGCCCGCACGGCGGATATCTCCGATGCCACGATAGCCGCGCTCAACCTCCCGGGGATTCCAGGAGTGGGGAATGTAGGCGGATTTGACTTCAGACTGCAAGACTACCTCTCTGGCGATCTTGGCACCTTTATAGGCTATGCCAGAGAGCTGATAGCAAAAGCCAACAATGACCCAAGACTCAGTCGTGTCTTTACGACATTCAATGCCTCCTATCCGATGTACTACCTCGATATAGACAGAAAGAAAGCCGCCGCACTTGGAGTGAATATCGCCGATCTTTTCGGTACGCTACAGACTTATCTTGGAGCAATGTATGTCAACGACTTCACGAAGTTTGGAAAGGTCTTTCGGGTCTTTGTGCAGGCGGATAAGGCTTTTAGAAGCAACAAGAGCGATATCCGCAAACTCTTTGTCAAAAACAGCGAAGGCAAGATGGTGCCAGTGAGCGCTATCGTTACGATCAAAGAGATAAACGGACCGCAGAACCTCACCCACTACAACCTCTACCGCTCGATCCAGATCAACGGTGAAGCCGCAGCGGGACACAGCTCTGGAGAAGCGATGGCGGCGATGGAGGAGATCGCCAAGAGCATCCTGCCAAAGAGTTACGGTTTTGAGTGGTCGGGGATGAGCTATCAAGAAAAGCAGGTGGGCAATGCACAGGTATATGTCTTTTTGTTTGTGACGATCGTCGTCTTTTTGGTGCTTGCCGCACAGTATGAGAGCTGGATACTGCCGCTGATGATCCTGCTTTCGGTGCCTGTTGTGATGATAGGGGCTATAGGCGCGCTTCGTCTGGCGGGACTGCCGCTGAATATCTACGCGCAGATAGGACTTGTACTGCTTATCGCTCTGGCATCGAAAAACGCCATCTTGATCGTCGAGTTCGCCAAGGAGCTGCGAGAAAAGGGCAAGAGTATCGTGGAGTCTGCCATAGAAGCCGGGAAGCTGCGATTTCGTGCCATTATGATGACGATCCTCTCTTTTGTTTTCGGTGTTTTGCCGCTTGCGTTTACGACGGGGGCGGGTGCTATCACACAGCGCTCCATCGGTGTCGGGCTGCTTGGAGGGATGGTGATGGCGACATTTGTAAGCACACTGCTCGTTCCCGTACTCTATGTCGTGCTCGAGACGATGCGTGAGAAGTTCGTCTCAGTCGAAGAGGAAGTTGCAAAAAGGGAGATGTTGTGATGCGGTTTATCTCTTTTGTATGGGTACTGCTGTTTTCGAGTTCGCTTTTTGGCGCTATGCATCGTTTGAGTATGGATGATGCGATTGCGCTTGCACTTGCGCACAGTCCCGACATCAACCAAAGTGTGCTGGATATAAAAAGCGCTAAAGAGCGAAGCAGATTTCAAAAGGGATACTATCTGCCACGCTTGAACTTGATGGTCACCGGCGGTAAAAGCAACCTCAATATAAGCGGCCTGAATCTCGATGGCAGTGGGATAGTGGGCAAGATAAGCGCTTCACAGCTGCTTTATGACTTTGGAAAAACAAGCGGGAAGATAGATGCTTCGAAGCAAGATATCAAAGCGTATGAAGCCAGTCTCAAAAAAACTATCGCCAAAAAGATCCTCGATGTGAAGGTGCGCTACTATAAACTGCTGACAGCCAAAAGCATCATCGATGTCAATGAAAAAGATATAGAACTCCAAAAAGAGCAGCTTCGCCGTGCCAAGCGCTACTTCGAGTCGGGTATCCGCACACTTATAGATGTAACCGATGCCAAGGTGGGTTTGACACGCTCGAAGCTTACTCTCAACAACTCCCGTTACGACCTCAAACTCAAGCGTGCTTTTTTTGAGCAGACTTTGGGGGTGATGCCTTATAATGGAGATTATGAGCCGATATACAAAGAGCGCGACTGGTTTGAAAAAGATGTGCAGCAGGCTTTACCGCAAATCAAAGACTCTCTTGAAGCGCTTGTAAAGTTCGCCTACGCTCACCGCCATGAGCTCTTTGTCGTAAACTCCAAGATAGCAAGCGCTAAAGAGCAGGTAAACAGTGCAAAAGGGGCATACTATCCTGCACTCTATCTCAAAGCGGACTACTCCCGCTTGGAGACAAATGAAAACGATCCCTCTCTTCATCTGGACAAAGTCTGGGATGCGGGTGTTATGCTTGAGTGGAATCTCTTTAGGGGATTTCAAACAAAAGCATCTGTAGAAAATGCAAAGATAGAACAGCTTCGCACCTCTACAAGGCTTGAACAGCTTCGACTGAAGATCAAAAGAGAGGTGATTCAGGCCTATCTCGAAGTACAGCGAAGCAAAGATGCCATAACACTCAGCAAGCAGGTTGCAGATGCGAGTCTGCAGAAGTTCGATCAGGCGCAAAAACGTTACGAACACGGACTTTCAGACTATATCGAGTTGCAAGATGCCAGACACGGCTATATCCGCTCGCTCAACGATCTTGTTGTTGCTTATTACGACTATTATATAGCGCTTGCGAAGCTTGATTATGCCATAGGGAGATAAGTAATGAGGCATAAATAATTTCATACCCAATGAGATGAGTTTCGTTTAGATTTGTATGAAAAGCGACGCAGTCGTAGTCATTCTACTTCAAGTCGGTTTTCGTGCAAAGATGAGCAAAAATCATCTCACCCCGCAGGGGCAGCAAGAAAAAGGCATATCTGACGGCGTTAGATTTTTACACCGTAGCTTCGGCTACGCTTTAAAAAATCTGCCTTGCATCTATACCTTTTTCTTGCTGTTGGGTTATGAAATTATTTATGCCTCATTACTT
>JALUFE010000017.1 GCA_027052175.1 Helicobacteraceae bacterium
AATTTTACGTAATATTTTGTGTAGATTATAACGTAAATTTTAACTAAACTCAAGTGGATCCATATCCACTTCGGCGAGATCGACCATAGAGGCTCGTATGGCGGTGATAAGATCGGTCGCTTTGGCAGCGCGCAGCAGTATCTCGTAACGGTATTTGCCCGCTACTTTGGTGATGGCACACTCACCTTTGCCCACAATCTGTACCGTTTGGGAAAATCGCCGCAAATTTTCTGCCATCATCTGCATCTGCTCTTTGGCTTTGTGTGCATTTTTATGTGCGAACAAAATGCGCGCAAGACGGCGATATGGGGGGTACAGCTCCTCACGATAGAACTTTTCCTCCTCCAAAAAGGCATCATAATCTTCGACGAAAGTACTGAAAAACTCTTCATTGAAGCTCTGTACGATCACTTCGGCGTCTCTCTTTCTACCACTCCTGCCTGCTATCTGAACAAGCGAAGAGAGGGAACGTTCTCTGGCTCTGTAGTCAGGAAGTCCAAGCATATTGTCCATCCCAAGAACAACTGCAAGCGTAACATCGTGATAATCATGCCCTTTGGAAAGCATCTGTGTACCGACAAGGATGTCTATCTCATTGTTGTTGAAGCGCTCAAGCACCTTCCTTAATTTGTTCTGTGTCGTGATCGTATCACGGTCGAACTGTTCTATGACTGCCTCTGGAAACGCTTCTTTAAGCTCTTCAACCGCCTCAGCCGTTCCAAGACGGGAACTCACCAAATGCTCACTGCCACACTTTGGGCACTCCTTGGGAACAGGCTGGGTAAAACCGCAATAGTGGCATTTAAGTGCATGAATGTTACGATGCAAACTCATGCCCACATTGCAAAACGCACACTCAAACCCCTCCCCACAGTCGGCACATTGCAGATACTTGAAGTTAGCACGCGTGGGGACGAAAACGATAGACTGCTCTTTTTTCTCCAGCCGTTTATGCAGCTTTTGGAGTATCATCGGTGTGATCCGCTCTACAGAATGTTCGTACAAAAAAGTGCGGCGACTTTCAAAATGCCTTCCCTTTAAACGGATATGCGGATACTTTTCGTATGTAGAGAGCGTAGGTGTCGCACTGCCAAGTACAACGGGAACATTATACAGCTTTCCCATATAGACTGACATGTCCCGTGCATTGTAGCGCGGTCTTTTCGAGGATTTATAACTCTCGTCATGCTCCTCATCCACAACGATCAGTCCAAGGTCTTTTATAGGCAGAAAGAGTGCGGATCGTGGACCCGCAACAATGGACGCTTCACCGCTATATATCTTCTCCAGGGCTTTTTCTTTCTGTTTTTTGGTCAGTTTAGAGTGCCACATCACGACCGAAGAACCAAAATGCTCCTCCAGCCGCTTGGTCATCTGGGGTGTCAGAGAGATTTCCGGCATCAAAAAGATCGATCGTTTTCCTTTTTGTAGCATCTGCTCAAAAAGTTTCATATATATCTCGGTCTTGCCGCTGCCGGTATCGCCAAAAAGCAGAGAAACGGGATGCTCTTTGAGAAAAAGAAGTGCTTTTTGCTGTTTTGAACTCAAAGAGATGGAAGTGTGCAACGGTGTGGGCGAGCTGACTTTCTCTTCTGAGAAAAACGGAATCATAATCCCGAGTGCATCACCCATCGAGCATATATAGTACGATGCTATAAATTCAGCAAGGCGAAGCTGCTCGTCTGAATAAAAGTAGGGAGTCGATCCCACTTCCAGAGTCTCAAAGGTCGGCCGCGTAGATTCCCCGACTACAACACCCTTTTTCATTCTTCCACGCAGTGGAACCTCGACTTCGCTTCCTTTACGGAGTTCATTTCTGCTTTTATACGTCAAAGGCTCCAGTGGAGAGCCAAGTACGGCAATGGTATAATACTTCACCTTCCCGCGATACTATTCAACCAGCTTTTTACACAACGATTTACTCTTTGATGTCGTATCGAGATCGAATTTTCCCGAGGCCTGTGTATATTTGAATTTACATGTCTGGTCACCCACCTTGAAAGTATACGTCGTATTGTTGACCTTGTGCCAATGCCCCTCTTTCGTACTGTCGACCAGTGGGTAGGTAAGTACACCGTCGAAGAGCTCGTCACTGCCAGTGCTCAGCTTTGCGGGCGATATAAACGTCACTTCCCCTTTGATCAATCGCGTCTGACGCTCGTTGATGATGCCCGAACGTATCGAAGCGACGTCGCTTCTGCCTTTGGCGATCATCGCATCCGTGCGTGTCGCGGCAAATTTGGGAATTGCAATCGCTGCGAGAATCCCTATGACTACAATGACAAAAACAAGCTCGATCATTGAAAACCCATCTCTTTTAGTACTTAACACTTGTCCCCCTTAGTCTCATAGAGTAATTTTGCTGATTCACAGCATTTTGCAGATTCAGACATTTATCATTTGTACTTGAAACGAAAGAAACGTTCAAGTCGTCATTCGTCGAATTTTTGACTATTTCGATTTGAATGCACTGCACTCCATCGATCGAAATCACCGCCTTGTTGTCACTCAAAACAGCTTCTCCCTCTTTTTTCATGCTTGCCATCGTATTGGACATAACCGAAAAATCTTTGTCCGCTGCCCCTTTGGAGTTTGTGTACGCCGCTATCTCTTCGATCGACGTTCCTATGTTCTGTGCGACTTTGGAGACTTCCGCATCATCTCTCGTGGCGGCAAATCTGGGAATAGCTACAGCCGCTAATATCCCTACAATAACTATCACAAATATTAATTCTATCATCGTAAAAGCCGATTTCACTTTGCTTCAGTCTCCTTTCCTATCGCTGCACTGCATCTTTCATTGTACAATATTTTATCTCATAAATAACTTTTTTTGCCTTAAATTTGTTTTTTTGAATCTTAAATCGAGCACTGCATATATTTTGGGAAGTGCTTATCACCAAAACATCCACATTTTTATGCAATCCATATCTATACACAAACTGAATGATCTTTTCATCGAACGCTATACTTTTTATACGGTATTTCATCAGTGTTTTTCTATAAATCTCTGCCAGTTTTTCAACCTCGCCGCTCATTTGCGTGATCGCCCTGTATATCCGCTCGCTGTCAAGCTGCAGACCGATATTGTCGATATAGGCAAATTTCGGAGGCAATCGCTTGATATTCTTGAGCGACAAATAAATCCTGACATTTTTCCCAAAATCTTTGAAAACGGTTCGCATGCTTTTTTTGATATCTTTGACATCTTCAAAATAGAGATTGAGAAAAAGATGCATTTTTTTTCTTTTGGTGAATCGTAAAAACTCCGTCAAAGAGATATGATATCTGCTGTTGGCGATATAGAGTCCCTTTTTTTCCTCTTTCAATCTGAGATCGAGCGTATCAATGCCGTAACGATAATCTTCATACAGTTCTAAAAAATCGGGGAAGCCATCCAACGATATGTGTCTCTTTTGCCTGATTGCATCTCTTATATTTTTCTGTTTGTGATAGTAGAAATTTTCCGCTGACGTATAGAGCTGTTTGCCATCAAGCGTATAACTCTCATTTTCATCCAGACGGTAGGAATCGGATGCTACACTGTGAGCGGGATTGAATTTTTTCGTTTTGATTCCCGTTATACCTATGATCGAATCATAAACGAATGCATTGTTGAAAAGTTTGTCTCTATTTTTCAACAGACTCTCATACGTATGCGGATATTTTCGGATGTAGGATCGAGTGGGAAACACCAAAAAAGGTATCTCGCACATCGCATACGTGAATTTATTTGGATTGTGTGCAAGATTGTTGACGACATCTTCTGAATGATCCGAAAAATAGAGCAGCGCACCTGTTGCGTTCGCATCTTTAAAAGTGCTTATGATTTTGTGCAGTACGTAGTCGTTGTACAAAACACTGTTGTCGTAACTGTTTAATCTCTGCGTTATTCCCTCTTTCTCAACAATATCCCCGAACTCCTTTTTATCGAGATAATCTTGATACCTGTCGAACTTTTTTGGATACCTGTCCGCATATCGGTTGTGATTGCCCATCAAATGAATGAAAATCAATCTGTTTCTTTCACTCTTTTTCGCCAGTATCTTTTTCAGATAGGGCACCAAAGCCGCATCATACACAGATGTCTCCACAGTTCGCCCTATCCCTTTGTTCAATCCTATCACCTTGTCACTCTCGTTTGCAACCACAGAAATGACATTGTCCCATGCACCCTTTAAGACCTGATTTGTCAGCCAATAGGTCTCAAAGCCTGCTTTTTTCGCTATCTCGACTATCGAATAGGCATGCAGATAGTCTATCTTGTTAAAGCCGTCCGACTCCGTCAGCGCCTTTGATAAAACACCCGTCGTATACACCTGCGTCGAAAACGCGTTGATGAATTTGACAATCCCTTTTTCATGCGACAAGAAAGGTGTCGTCTCTCTTAGATAACCATACAGAGACATATGATGTTTGTTTTCCGATTCTCCTATGACTACAATATATGTCTCCCCTTTCTCTTTTTTTACGGAATAGAGATTTTTCAGATCCGCTACTCTGTTTTGAGCGAGTTTTTTATATTTCAATTCCTGATTCGAAAAATCGCTCAACGTAGCGATGACCAGCCCGTATAAGTGCATAGCCCGATAATCAAAAAGCAAAAAGAGTAAGACGGCATTGAAAAAAACATACTCCGTTCCTTTCAAAGCGACTTTTTCTTTATCGGCTTTTGCGGTAAGATAGAAGAGAAAAACGATAAAAAGGAAAAACGAAACGAAAAGCTCCATATCCATAAAATCTTTGATATAGGCTTTCGCTTCTTCTACGTTCGTCTGCAGCAATGCATCGACAACCTGTTTGTTGATCAGACTTGAAGTGGAGCTGCAATACAAATCCGACATTACAAACGGCATCAAAAAGATGAAATACAGCATAAACACCGACACAATTCGAAGCGCTCTGTTCTTTGTCTTTGATTGTATGAAAGCGGCTGCACCAAAAAGAAAAAGCGAAAGAAATATATATGCCAGATTCGTATGCAGACTCAACGTACCAAAAGCGATCTGTTCCGAATAGAGTATAAAAAGATAGACGATGTAAACAAGCAGAAAATTGGTGAAAAACGATTTCTTTAAAGCCGTCACGGCAAAAAAGATCCAAAAAAGTACGATCAATATCTCTTGATAATATTGATAATGTACCCTATAGAGAAGTTTGAGAGCGACCTTGTCATCTTTTTTGAAGAAAGTTTTCTCGACATCTATCTGCAGATAATCTCCACGCTTGACCTTCACGATGTGGACCGTATGCCGATTATTTTTCAAAACAAGCGTCGATTTTTCACGATTGTTCAGGGATATGTAGGCTTTCGCATCGAGTTTTTGCCTGTTTTCGACAAAAAAGTCGAGCTTGAGCGTTCCATCTTTGTAAACGATCAGTTTGGATTTCGTAAATTCCGTTTTTTTATCCAGATCAAGATACTCCACTTCCGTTCTCAACGGATAATGGTAATCAGTATCGTACGGTTTTACATAAAAGTAAGAGAAATAGATAAAAAAAGGAAGAGAGAAAAGTAAAAAATTCTTTTTCATTTTGAGGATATTATATAGATAGAGAGTT
>JALUFE010000018.1 GCA_027052175.1 Helicobacteraceae bacterium
CCCATAAAATGGCAGGACTTTGTAGTGGGTGCAGCTGCCAACGTAGAAACTCCCACAAAAGTACTGCAGATAACACAAACTCCGTAAGTGCTCGTAGCGGTGTAATTTCAAAAACGAATGCAATGGCTTCGATCACAAACAGACAAAAAACAGTTGCCACAAAGCGTTTGGATTTTGGCGCAAAAGAGTGTGAAAAAAAAGGAATCATCCGCTGTGCCACACTAAAAGCGGTAAAGAGTAAAAAAAGAAAGACACTTACACCTACAGCCGCTTTGAACAATGATGGAAATGCAAAGCCAAGAAAAAAGAGCAGATGTCCAGCCAAACCGAAGCCCATTCCCGTCAGTATCCAAAACGAATCACTCCTGTCTGAAACTCTGGAACTTTTATAGATGGTATAGAGTTTATACACGATAAACAGATGTGCTCCAAAGGCGATGAGCATAGCAGAAAAGAGAACAAGTTTCGTACCAAACATTCCCGTAGCAAAAAGAAGCGATGCGATGAGATTGGCATAAAAAATCTCGCTATAGTAATTTTTGGCTATGACTTCGGTTTGATTGAAACGGGGAAATGTCGTAAACAAAAAGCCGGTAAAAGCATTGAGAAAAACAAAAAAGGTAAAAGAGTAGCTGTGTAAAAACGTGACATCCACGATGGGTAAGAGCACTCCCTTGTAGCTAAGCATAAAAAGCAACATAAAAACCACGGCATTTGCAATACCAAGCAAAAAGAAAGGTTGATGAGGCTGAGAGAGGAAATAGTTATCGCTCACGTGCATACTCCTCTATATGGCGAAGCCTTGCCTCGATTGGCGGATGTGAAGCAAAAAGTGTTTCCAAAAAACCCACTATTCCGAATGCTTTGTAGTTCTCAGGCAACGCCAGCTCCTCTTTTGGGATCTGACCGAGTTTCGCAAGTGCATGATAAATTCCGCTTGGACCACTCAGATCGACGGCACCTTCATCTGCTCTGTATTCACGCCATCGACTAAACCACATAAGTATCGCCGTAGCAAAAATCGAAAAAATCATCTCAAGCACAAAACTTACCATCATATAAGTTCCGTAATTCATCCGTCCATCACGGTCACGCCCCACCATCGAAGCAATAAGGCGGGAGAGAAAGATAACGAATGTATTGAGTACTCCCTGCATCAATGTCATCGTAACCATATCACCGTTTGCGACATGGCTCATTTCATGTGCCAGGACTCCTTCGATTTCATGACGCTCCATTGTATCTATCAGACCCGTACTCACAGCTACAAGTGCGTTGTTTCTATCCCACCCTGTCGCAAAAGCATTGGGAGGTGCATCGAAAATACCAACATCAGGCATCTTCAAACCTGCATCAAAAGCAAGTTTGTCCACTGTATCAAGCAGCCACTTCTCAAACTCGTTTTGCGGTTCATCTATAATCTCGACTCCCATACCATGAATCGCCATCGTTTTTGAAAGCAGCAAGGAGACGAAACTCCCTCCAAATCCAAAAAATGCCGCCATCATAAAAAGTGAGCCGATACTTTGCGAATCGAAATGAATGCCAAAAAAAGCACTCAGTGCCAAAAGTGCTATATAGAGTGATGCCATTACAGCAAGGTTCATTACAATAAGCATAACCAGCGCCATAAACCCTCCTTATAGAGTATTAAACTAATTGTAGCTAAAATACCATAACTTTTTTTGCCACTTAGGAAGACTTTTGAAAACAACACTTATAGCCCACTCTCCCGATGCCGACGATATTTTTATGTACTATGCCATCAAATTCGGCTGGGTCGGCATGCCGGGAGTACGCTTTGAAAATCTCGCCGCCGACATCGAAACACTCAACGAAGCGGTATTAGGCGGTCAACACGAGATAGCCGCTATCAGCTTTGCGCTTTATCCCCTTGTACGGGATAATTATGCTTTGCTTCGCACGGCTGTAAGTTTTGGCGAAGGGTATGGTCCAAAACTCATCAAACAAAAGGGTAAAAAACTGCGCCCCAACTTCAAAGTCGCACTCAGTGGCAAACATACGACCAATGCCATGCTTTTTCGTATCTACTACCCAAAAGCGCGCATAACTTATATGAACTTTCTTGAAATAGAGGATGCCGTCCGCGAAGGGAAGGTGGATGCAGGGGTCTTGATACATGAAAGCATCCTTACATTTGCCGATGAATTGGAGGTCGAAAAAGAGATGTGGGATATATGGCAGGAGCTCAGCGGAGGCGGTCTACCTCTGCCACTTGGTGGTATGGTACTGAGTCGTTCTATCCCGCTTCTAAAAGCTATAGAGTATGAAAATACTCTTACCAAAGCAGTTGATGTAGCTCGAAAACACAAAGAGCGCTTAAGTCAAATGCTCTTGGAGCGGAATCTTGTCCGTATCGATGCCGCAACCCTCGATACTTATCTTGAACTTTACGCAAATGACGATTCGATCTCCTTAAGCCCACTTCAGTTCAAAGCACTTGACAAACTCTTTGAACTCGGTTATAAACATGGCTTTTATGATACAATAATAAAAGCGGATGATTTTACGATACCGCTAGAATACAAAGAGACAAGGTTCAGTTGATGGAAGCCAAACTCGTATCGCTTGGGGTTGAGACATTCAAGATAGCTCTTTTGCTTGCCCTTCCCGGCCTACTTGTCGGGATGCTTCTGGGTTTGGCTGTAAGTATATTTCAAGCAACTACCCAGATCAACGAAATGACACTCAGTTTCATTCCAAAAATCATCGGTGTCGTCATCGTCATCATTCTTACAATGCCATGGATGCTTAACGAAATGATAGACTTCTCAACCGAAGTGATCAATCTTATCCCATCTTTCGTCGAATGACCAAACAGATAAACTTCTCGAAATACTCCTCCATAAAAATCGGCCCTGTAGCCGATGTAACAATAGTGAACGACTGTTCAGAATTTCCTCTGAATGCCTATATGATCGGGGGTTGCAGCAATATCCTCGTTGGAGACAATCCTCCCCCGCTTTGTATGCTTTCAAAGGCTTACGACTATATTGAAATCGAAGATGGTGTTCTCCGCATCGGTGCGGCGACGCCAAGTGGTAAAATTGCCTCTTTTTGTAAAAAGCACGATATAGGAGGATTTGAATTTCTTTCTCATTTACCTGGAAAGCTGGGTGGTCTTGTCAAAATGAATGCCGGCCTTAAAGAGTATGAAATTTTCGGAAAACTTCTTTCCATACGTACATGCAAAAAAGAAATTTTGAAAAAAGATATAGATTTTGGTTACAGATATACGAAAATTGACGATATAATCCTCGAAGCGACTTTTCAATATACAAAAGGATTCGATAAAACAAAAGTGGATATGTTCAAAAAAATGCGCTCCAATCAACCCAACCTGCCAAGCGCTGGAAGCTGTTTCAAAAATCCCGGAGGAGATTTCGCAGGTAGACTCATAGAGGCTGTCGGGCTCAAAGGAAAAAGAAACGGGCAAATGGGATGGAGTGATGTCCATGCGAACTTTTTGGTAAATTATGGAGGCGGTACCTACATGCAGGCTTATTCACTCATACAAGAAGCACAAGAAAAGATAGAGCAACAATTCGGTATCGTTCTCGAACGTGAAATCATCATCCTCGACACCACTCTCTCCAAAGGAATAGTATGAACAAACTCCCTCTTTTTTTCTTTGAAGCACTTCTGTTGACACTTGCCGGCTGTAGTTCCAAGCCAGAGACACAAACAGATTCAAAAAGTGTCACACTCTTTACAGATGCGCCGGTCATTGGCGCCGTTGTGAGCGATGCCTCAAACCAGCTTGCCCAATACAATCCTACAACAAGAGAGTATGAATTTAAAAATCCCATCGTCTACCCGATAACTGCGCGTGCTACATCCGAAACTTTTGTTGATGTCGACTATGACGGTATTGCAACCGCAGCAGACCTACAACCAAAAAACCTGCCGCTTCAAAGCTTCTGTAATGTTGTCAGTATTGTAAGCGATCTCTATTATTCTCCAAACTATCGCGATGCCAATGTGACAACACAAGAGTATAGAAACGACGTTACCGAAAGATTCGGAATCGATCCTTGCAGCGACCCCCTCAGCCATCCGAAAAATGCAAAACTCCTTTTTGGAGCTTACAACTACACTACGGCAGACAACAACCTCAGTCTCATAGAAGATATACAAAAAGATCTCTTTGAAGTGGAAGACTTTTTTCATTCGAGACTGGAGAGTCTCGATGTCGATCCGACGCGCTACTACTCGTTTTACAACGCTCTCTTCTGGCTTGATGCAAAAAAAGTACAGCGAGCAGATACACTGCACAAACCGGATATTCCACTTGTTATGAGACCTCCCTATATTGTAAAGGATTCTTATACAGATCTGGACGTTCAGGACATCTACAGCGATGCGAAGTTCGTTTATTTGGCAGCAGCCCATGACGAGCTTGCCACCCTTGATACAGAACTGCATGAGTCAAGCAAAAAATTTTACCCCACAAGAGATCTTGACGCTTTTGGGCTTTCACTATTTAAACAAACTTACAATGAAAAAGAGTGTCTCTTTCTTGCAGACAAAAAAGCGGGCATCGTTCCTTTTGAGCTCAACTGCTGTGACTTAAAACAGTTTCCACTCATTTCCAAATTCTATGATGAGAACAATACAGAACACAACCTAAGCGATACGGGCATTGTTTCTCTCAGCGGTTTTGTCTCTTTAAGTGAAAACAAACGGCTTTTGGGCATCTCCACTCAAGATAAAGGCTTTTATCTCATCGATGCAAAAAATATATTTTCAGACTGTAATCTCACACGACCAATCGATGCCAATGCAACACTCATTCAAAACAGCAGCGGTTACAGTGTCTCCTCTTTGTTCCGTGATGACGGTTCTTTTTTATATGTTGCCAACAAGGATGCGGGTATTACACGATACAATACGCAAACACCCACTCAAGCCGATATCAATGCTTCTACCTTTACTTTAGAAAACAATGCGGAAGCCTATAAAATGGCGTTGTATCCAAACAGTAACGAGCTTCTGATAACAACCGACAAAGGCTTGCAGATCTACGATATAACCAATAATGAAACACTTGCCTATACCGCAAGTTATAGCATGGAAGGAAGTACGAAAGACTATTTTTCCGATATTGCCATCGTCAACACAGAGGCAAACAAAAACTTCGTCGTTCTTGCAGACGGCTTTAAAGGGATCAAAATCATTCGTTTAGACAGTAGTTACAACCCGGAACTTTGTGGAGTGGAGTACTTCGCCACTGCCAACGATCCCACATCACTGGCACAGACCACTTCCGTACACTATGACGGTGAATATCTTTATGTAGGATTTTCAAGTGAAGGGGTCAAAAAAATCCGTTTTCTAGATCTTCTCTTTCGTCATTGCCGATAGCTTCACTTTAAAAGCGAAGCATCGCACCGGCATACACTCCCTTATAATCTAAATCGACCTGAGTCGAACCGTCGTC
>JALUFE010000019.1 GCA_027052175.1 Helicobacteraceae bacterium
TATGGCTGTCTCGAAGCGCCCTTCGTCGATCGCTTTTTGTACGCTAATGCGACAATCGACCTCATCGTTGTTTCCGCATCCTGTGAGGGTCAGCACGAGTGCACTGGCAACCGCGAACCCTGTAAGTTTTAGTTTTGTCATAGCTTTCTCCTGTTATGAGTTAAATTATTATAACATATTTCAAGAGATTTCGGGAGTTAAAAGAAACTGAACGAAGATTTTTAGAGCTTCTGTACACTGAACAAATAAGCCAAAAGTGTGTAGAATAACCAATAAAAAAGAAGGAATGCGGATGAAAGAGATATTGCTTGGAGGCGGATGTTTTTGGTGTATCGAAGCGGTTATGCGGCGTGTCAAAGGTGTCAAGGAGGCTGTAAGCGGCTATGCGGGAGGTACGCGTCCCAATCCGACATACCAGCAGGTATGCAGTGGAGCAACGGGACATGCAGAAGTTGTCAAAGTCGTGTATGATGAAAATGAAATCACGCTCGATGAACTGCTTGACATCTTCTTCGCCATTCACGACCCCACAACGCTTAACCGTCAAGGAGCGGATGTGGGTACTCAGTATCGAAGTGTCGTCTATTATGCAAACGAAGAGGAGAAAAAAGCTGTAGAGGCGGCCATCCAAAGAGCACAAAAAGAGTATGACGACCAAATCGTTACCGAAGTCGCTCCAAAGCCGGAGTTTTATGAGGCGGAAGCGTATCATCAGAATTATTACGATCAAAACCCGATGCAGGGGTACTGCCAGGTTGTCATCAAACCAAAAGTGCAAAAATTTTTGACAAAATTCAGCGACAAAATAAAAAACTAACAAAGAGAGTAGTAAAATTGTGATACCTCAGTCAAAAGGACGTACATGCAAAACCAAAACGATCATATCTACAATCTTGCCATCATTGGTGCGGGACCGGCAGGTATCGCAACGGCTGTAGAGGCCTATATCGAAGGTATCCGTGACATCATTTTGCTTGAAAAGGATGAAAATCACAACTCTACTATTCGTAAATACTACAAAGACAAAAAACGGGTCGACAAGGATTGGAAAGGACAAAAAGTAGAGCTCGATGGTCGTATCTACTTTATGGACGGCACAAAAGAGTCCACGCTCGATTTTTTCGATGAACTGCTTGCAAAGCACTCTGTGAAGCTTCAAACACATACCGAGGTAACCGGTATAGAAAAGGAGAACGATTATTTTGTCATTCATACATCCAAAGGCGATATAAAGGCGAAGTATGTCGTTGTCACGATCGGTCGGATGGGAAAACCCAATAAGCCTGATTACAAAATCCCGCCATCTATTCGCAAGCGTGTCGGCTACACACTCGATGGATGTGGCGAGAATGAGAAAGTTCTTGTTGTAGGGGGTGGCGACAGTGCCGTTGAGTACGCCGTGGATTTGTCCGAAAAAAACGATGTCAGTATCTGTTACCGTCGCGAGACGTTTCGGCGTGCCAATCCTACAAACCAGAAAAACATAGCCAACGCTATCGCACATGATGAAGTGCGTCCGATCCTTGGAGTCAATATCGAAGGGCTTGAAGATGACAACGGGAAGGTCAAAGTGCTCTTTAAAGAGAGAGATCCCGAGACATTCGACCGGGTTGTGTATGCCATTGGCGGAACGACTCCAAGTGGATTTTTGGCAAGTTCGGGTATAGAAGAAAAAGATGGCAAGCCCGTACATGACGAGCATTATCAAACGAACATTCCTGGTCTTTACGTTGCGGGTGATATAACACAAGAGAGTGGTGGAAGCATTGCACTCGGTTTGAATCAGGGGTATTATATAGCCAAACATATTGTGCAGCAAGAGAGCCGAAAGTCGTGAGTATTGCATGTAGCTATCACGAACAGACCAAACATTTTTATAACCGTTATGCCAAATCGTTAGGTTATCTCGACTGGGCACACAAGCCTCATCCCTATAGAAGCTACGAGGGTACATCGAAAATCTTTCTCTCGTGGGAGGCGGATTTTCAAAGCAGCTATAACGAACTGTTTGCTAACAAACCACCAAACGTTATGGATGAGAAAAATGTCGGCTCTTTTTTTCGTTATGCGCTTGGTCTGGCAGCCGTGAAACGTTTTGGAGGTCAGAGTTGGGAGCTTCGCGTCAATGCTTCCAGTGGCAATTTGCATCCTACTGAAGCGTACTGTTTACTTCCACAAGCTATTTTAAATAACAATCCCGTGGGTGTGAAAGTGTGTCACTATCATAGCTATCTGCATGCATTTGAAGAACTTCATACGTATGAAAAGCTCACGTTGCCCAAGCAGAGTTTTCTTGTTGTGCTCTCTTCGGTCGTTTACAAAGAGATGTGGAAATATGGAGAACGTTGCTGGCGATACTGTGCATTGGATTTTGGACATGCCTATCGTGCGTTGGAGGTATCGGCATCGTTACATGGTTGGCATCTGAGTCCGCTTGATTTGAGTGAGCGAGAGTGTGGGCATCTTGTTGGACTGGATCAAAAAGAGCGTTTCGAAGAAGCGGAGCTTGAAGGAGCGGACATTGCCGTATTGGTTTCACGCACAATGCAGAACGATATAGAGTTGGACGCTTTGCGAAATGTCGAAGTACCACTTTTTGATGCTCCTGCAAATAGATTGTGTAGCTATTATCAAAAGTATGAGATTGTCGAAGAGATGGATGCAGCAACGAAAGAGGCGGTCGTTTCGGTTGGATTTATGCCAAATATCTCCAAAAGCAGCGAATCAAAAGCGACGGATGTCATTCTCAATAGGCGGAGTGCACAAGCGTTTGAAAGAGAGAAGTCAAAGATGGAGTTGCATGTACTTTTCGAACTGTTGAGCGGGACGAAAATGGAAAATGCCCGGCTTGATCTTGTTTTGTATGTGCACAATGTAGAGGGCCTTGTGCCGGGGGTGTATCTCTATAAACGTTGCGGCAGTCCGTTGGAGCTTAAAGAGGAGTTTTTGTACGAAGAGGTCGCACCGGGACTTTTCTTGCTTGCTTTGGGTAATGTTCGAATACATGCAAAAAACTTTTCTTGCATGCAGGATATTGCATCGCAGAGTGCGTTGGCTATCTCGATGATTGCCGAATGTGAAGAGGCGATTGTTGAGCCGATTCGCTATAAAGAGCGATTGTTCGAAGCGGGTCGCATTGGACAGCAACTCTATCTCGACGCTACGTCACTGGGATACAGTGCAACGGGGATAGGATGCTTTTTTGACGATGCCATACACAACTTTTTAGGTCTGCATTTGCCAAACAGGCAGGTAGTCTACAACTTTACAGTTGGTAAAGCGCTGCGTGATACGAGACTGCAGACCCTGCCTCCTTACGCACATTTAAAACGGCACTAAGACCTCGTTCGAATCCAAAAGCGCACCGTCGCGCTCGGAGAGTTCTCCCTCCTGTGTCAAAAGTGTCAGCTCTATTTCTGCATGGAGATAGTTTGTAGCGGTAAGGATGTTTTCTTTATTTTCAAAAGCTGCCTTTTTCGCGGCAAGGGAGATGTTTTCTAGCAGTGTCTTGTCATTGTCGGTCGTGTAGGTGCTAAAGAGCTCATTTTCAAGATAGAGACAAACGCGAACATTCATAGGGGTCTGTAAAAGTGGCTGTTCATGCAGCAGATGTTCGAAGTTGAGAATGTTTCTTGCCTGATATACCTCGAGTATAGCGTCTCTTGTCAACTGTAACAGTACCGACCTCGCCATGAAAAACTCCTTACTGGGTTTGAACGTTTGCTTGTGTGCGCTTTTTGTAAAGCATAATGAGCTTGATAGCTGTCATAACGACAATGACTTGAAAAAGAGCGGCCAAAATAAAAGCGTAATAGTGGAGCTTGTCGATGGAGTGGGCGACATACGCCAGTGTTGCCATGGCGATAAGAAGTGTCAGGGGCATCGAGTGTGAAAGACCAAGTAAAACAGAGTCGATCGTACCGAGTTTTTTTACAAAGACAAGAGCGGCGAAGAGACGCATCGCGATCATTACGAATGATATGATGATCGCCGCATAGATGAGTCCTTCGATTTTCAAAGCGTCGAGATTGAAACTGTAACCGATATAGATGAAAAAGATAGGAATGAGAAACCCAAAACCATAACTTGAGAGCTTTTTTTCGAGGTCGTGTTTGTGTTCGAAGAATGTCGGAATGAAAATACCTGCTAAAAAAGCTCCAAATGCGAGTTCAAGGTGCAGATACATCATCGAAGCTACCAACAGAAAAAAGATGGCCATAGAGAGGCGAATGTCCTGTTCCTGATTGTCCTGATGAGGCATGAGAATGAGTGAAAGTTTTGGAAACCACCAAAAAAGCAGTGTCATACTTCGAAAAAGAACAAACATAAAGATCAAAAAGAGTGCAAGAGAGAGGACCGTTTTTGCAAACTCCATCCCAAAACCTGCATGCAGAGCTGCCGAAGTGAGTGTTAAAATCCCGATACTCACAACCTCTCCAATACTTCCTGCTATCATGGAAATTTCAAGCCATGATGTCTTTCCGTACTCCTTTGAAAGTGTGGCGACGAGTCCTACGGAAATAAGCGGCAACAAAACCATGAAAATTTTTCCAAGATCGAAGTAGAGACTAAAAGAGATAGCAAGAATATAGAGTATCAGGAGGTAAAAAAGAATTCGTTTGAGAATGGAACGCGACGTTTTGAAAAACTTTTTGAGATTTATCTCCGTTCCCGCTATAAACATCAGATACAAAAAACCAAATTCGCTTAGAACTTTGAAAATCTCTTCATCGTGAATGAAACCGAAATAGCCAAGAATAGAGCCTAGAACAATCTCTATGGGGGTGGTTGGGAGACGAAGAAGTTTTGCAAAAAATGGGCTGAGGAGGATTATGAGCGAGACGGAAACTATCAGAGTGATATTCGCGCTCATATCCTCCACTCTTTACACCTTGGTTGCGATGGCAAGATCGAGCTTTTGAAGTGTTTGTAAATCTTTACTCGGAATTTCGCCGGCAGTTGTGAGATAGTTGCCAATAACGATGGAGTTTGCGCCATATTTGAAAATCTCGGGCCACTCATCGCCAAACATAAGTTCACGTCCACCTGCAACCATGATACGCTGAGAAGAGGGGAGCATCTCTCTTGTGAGTTTGACAAGTTCGAGTGCTTCCTCTTTTGTGAGAGGATTTGGCTTTAGATGCAAGGCAGGGTTGTGATGGTAGAAGTTTATCGGTACACTGGTGGGACGAAGCTCTTGGAGTGAGCGCAGCATACTGAGTCGATCCTCTTGCGTTTCGCCAAGACCGAAGATACCGCCTGAGATGAGTACAAGTCCCGCTTCGTTGACGTTTTGGCAGGTCTCAAAACGCTCATCCCACGGATGAGTCGAACAGATCTGTGGGTAAAACTCACGGGAAGTTTCGAGGTTGTGGTTGTAGGCTTTTATACCATTTTTTTTCAGCTCCAACAGCTGCTCTTTGGTTGCTGTACCGTTGCAAGCTATCAGACGCAGTCCCA
>JALUFE010000020.1 GCA_027052175.1 Helicobacteraceae bacterium
GTTATCTCTATTCTTTTGGGGGAGAGATGAGTTACGATCTTGGTTATGTTGACCAAAAACCGGCAGCGTACAGCGATTTTCCAAAACCTTACTTCAATCATTTGTGGCGAAGAATCCGGCTCGATCACAAAGGAAGTTTTTTTAACAAAAAGCTTTTTTATGAACTCGAATACAGCTTGACCGGGAACGATCGCTTCAAAGATCTCTATTTCGGCTATCAGGACAAACTCTATGAAGACGATTTCTACAGGATCAAAGTAGGAAATATCAAGATCCCCTATTCGCTCCAGCGCTATTCGACTTTAAAGAACCTCTCCTTTATGGAACGACCGTTAGGGGATGATGCTTTCTCTATAAAAAGAAAAATGGGGATAGAGTTTTTATTCAATAAAACAATAAAAAGAGATTATTTCACTTTTTTTCTTGCGGGATACGGAAATTCTATCGATGAGCGCAAACGAAACGATCCAAGCAGACCGGGTTACTCTCTTCGAGGAACATACACTCACAAAAGAACGAAACACGATCTTTTCCATTTCGGAGCCGCTTTGCTGAAGGAAAATTACAACAACAGTAAACTGCATTACAAACAAAAATCCGAATCGAATGTTCTCGAAGAGAAATATGTCTCTACAAAGATCAAAAATGTCAAGACAAGGAATCTCCGCGTCCTTGATGCGCTCTATCTTTATAACAAATATTATCTGGAAGCGGGCTATATGGACTCTGAAGTCAACGCACGGAAGGGAGATTACCACTTTTACAGCTATTTCATTGAGGGGAGCTACTTTTTCAGAGGAGAAGGCAAACGCTTCAATGCCAAAGAGGCAAAATTTAAAAAAACAAAAGTCACACAAGATGGGGCGCTGGAGCTCGCTCTTCGATATTCCCATATCGATCTTGACGACAAAGATGAACATGGTGGGAGGCAGACAAACTACAATATATCTCTAAACTGGTACGTTACACCGGAATTCAAGGTGATGCTCAACTACATTCTCGCGATGCCTCAGGAGACAGATGATTATGACGGAACGATCAATATCTATCAAATGAGAATGCTTTTTACTTTTTAAAGGTATAATACAGTTTAAAAAATGAATTTATCAAAAAAAAAATAAAAAAAAATGGAGAGAAAATGCTGAAATTGTTTCTATTGGCTCTGACGGGGTTTGTATTTTTTGGATGTACGAGCAATCTGATAGTAAGTACACGCAAATCTCTTCCGCCCGTCTATGAAGACATAAACGACACGTATCAAAAGAAACACGATATCCCGGTAAGTGTATTCAGACTCCAGAACTATACAGATACGCCACGTGCGGGTATGCGTGCGGCCAACATTATAGAAGGAATTCTCAAATCCAAAGGATACCGTGTCATCTCCCATGTCAACGAAAAAAAATATTCGCTGAAAAAAGCGCACAAAAGAGCGAAAGAAGACGACTCCAAGTACTTCATCTACGGTGGAGTGAGCGAATGGCGTTATAAAACGGGAATAGACGGCGAACCGGCTGTAAGTCTACAGATTTCTCTTTATAAAACGAAAAACAAAAAGCTGGTCTGGAGCGCTACAGGATCGGACAGTGACTGGGGGAACGGCTCCATCGGCACGACTGCCGAATCACTGATGCTGGAGATGATGCAATAGTAATGTCCTCAAAAAGCCAACGCGTCAAAGAGAAGACAAAGCTCGATACGGCAGCGAAACTTATTCACAAGTATGCATATACGGAAACATTGATCGTCGTTTCCGTGTTCCTGCTGATAGGCTACTCTGTCGATCCGAAAGACATTTGTCTGCTGAATGCGGACATTCCTTATATCATTCTTTTACTTACAATTGTCACACTTTTTCATGGATTTGAAAGCGGTATTTTGGCTCTAACCGTAATCTCTGCGGTAATGTGGTTTTTCTATCCGACGTTTCACTACATAGACTTTTTGACTTTTCTGCTGATAACACTGCTACTGAGTCAGTTCCACTATTACTGGACAATGCGGCTGCAGCGGGCGGAAGTGGATGCCGATTACAAATCACACAAACTTGCCGAACTCTCACGTGCGTTCTATTCACTCAAAATTTCTCATGACCAGCTTGAAAAAAACTATGTCGTCAAGCCGATGAGCATCCGAAATGCGGTAAAGTACATCCTCAATCTCAACGAACAGATCGCTCATGACGATACAATCATAGAAAAACAGAGAGCCTTTCATGCCAATCTGCTGCAGTTACTGGAAAAATCGTTCAATTTGACCTCCGGCCATATAATCTTTCTTGAACACGGTGTCATAGAGGATTTCAAAGAGGAAAACTTGGGAGTCGTCTCCATTGGAACGGACGAAAAAGTCGGAGTCGAAGATATGATGCATGATTACATCGTCGATAAAGCCATTGCAAGGAAATCTCCCGTTTACATCAGTGACGATGCCGGAGAACCGACAACAGCCAATAAAGAACAGAGCAGATTTCTCGCAGCCATTCCGGCACTGATAAACGATAAAATTGTTTCACTGCTCGTTATAGAAAAGATGCCGTTTATGTTTTTCAACAGAGAGTACCTCACCTCTATGACGATTATCCATGAATATTTCACGTTGGAGACATACAAAACGGTTCAACTCGTCGATTTTTACGAAGTCGATCTGATCGAGAGCAAAGAGTTCAAATTCGAAATTTTTCGAATGAAAAAACTCTATGAACAGTTCGGAGTCAATTCCGTTTTATTGGTCCTGCGAACAAAAAGCGAACTTCGGGCTATGCGGCTGATGGACAGACTCGATGGTATGCTGCGTTCTCTCGATATGCTTCAGCTTGTAAAGGTAGAAGAGAGATTTTACATAACGATCCTTCTGCCGATGAACGACAAATCATCTGCTTTGGGGCTGTTAAACAGACTTCGCAATACGCTGGAGGATGAAAAGGACAAAAAGTTCGACTCTATGACGTTCAATATGGGTCAACTGAACCTTTTAAATAAATATTACAGAAACAACTATGAAGATTGAATCGATTCCGTTTGTAATTGACAGCTATTTTTTTATCGCCTTGATACTTCATACCGTACTGAGTATCGTCATCGCCGCAGGTGTCGCCGTTTATACGAAAAAAAGATTTGTTACAAGAGGGTACGAACATGAAGATCTGCACAGACTGCAGCTGCTGACGAACAAAACCCATCTGCATCGCCTGCTCTTCCATGCCTCACTCCACAGAAACAACATCAAATCCAGTTTTGCCTACTTCTTTATCTTCAACTTCTCCATGCCGGTGCTTGGATACCTCGCTTCACTGTGGTTCGCATGGCATCTCGTCCATGTCAAATACGAAAAGAAAGCGGTCAAAAGCAATATACTCAACCTCGATGAATTCGGCATCTCTTTTTTGGAAGTACACCGTATATTCGGTGAAGGTTCTTTTAACGATCTCATCCCCAACAAATACGCTCCGATACAAAAAAAGATCTATGCATTGAGTATTCTCGCGAAAAATCTCTCACCGGCAAATCTGCATATCATCAAGCAGACACTCTCCAGTCCGGAAGATGAGGTACGGATGTTCGGCTATGCCATTATCAACAAAGCGGAACAGCGCCTTGCCAAGAACATCAACCGGCAATTGGAAATTTTCAATAACGCCCAAAATGAAAAAGAGATCGCCGCAGCAGCATACGAGCTTGCTTTCTTATACTGGGAGATGCTTTACTCGGAAATCTCCGATGAAATACTCAGCGAAGAGTTCATGCGTCAGGTGGAGCACTATCTCACGACTGCCATCCCGCTGCTTACCAAAGAGCTGGAGTCCGAATCCAAAGAAAGCAGAGAATACGACCTGCTCTTCAAACTTTCAAGACTACATCAGCTTTACGGAAGATACTATCTCAGACGAAAAAGATATGAACTGGCTATTGCGGAGTTTACGATCGCCCAGCAGCTCAACGAAGAAAATGCGACATTTGTACTGCCTTACAGCGCAGAGGCATATTTCTATCTCGGCAAATACGATATAGTTCGCTCGATTCTCAACCAACTCAGTCTGCTTGAGATCAACGCAACGATACACCCCGTCATAGAACAGTGGAAAAAGGCCTCGGCATGAGTAAAGAACCTACTTTTCCAAAAAGTGAAAGTGTCGATATCATGCTCTTTTCGGAAGGGACATTTCCCTATATCCGGGGAGGCGTCTCCTCATGGCTTGCACAGCTGATGGAAGGACTGCCACAGTTCACCTTTGGAGTCTGCTTTATCGGTGCACAGGATCACATCGACGGAGAGCCGTTGAAGATCCAGTACACGTTTCCAAAAAACCTCAAACATCTGGAAGTGCATTATCTTTTCAACGACAATGAAGTCCCTCCGGTTAAAAAGCGCGAAGGAAAAAAAGAGGGATTTGAAGCGATCAAAAAACTTTACAAAAACTTCTCATCCAAAAGCTCCATGCTACCAAAAGAGCTTCAAGACATCTCTTTTTATACGGATGTCGTAAAGTTCGAAGACTTTCTCTATGCGGCACGTGCCTGGCAGTTCATCGACGCTACCTATACGAAAAACTGTCCCGACATCCCTTTTATAGACTACTTTTGGACACTGCGGAATATCCACAAACCTATATGGATTTTAGCCGAAATAGTCAAAAATCTTCCAAAGACAAAAGTGTTCCATGCCCCCTCAACCGGGTATGCCGGTTTTATGGCGACACTTTCATCCTACCACACGAACCGCCCCTACATTTTGACCGAACATGGTATCTATACGCGAGAGCGGAAGATCGACATGTACTCGGCCGACTGGATCGAGTTCAAAAAACCGAGTCTTTTGCAACAGCCTGAAGAGTTCAACTATATCAAAAAGATGTGGATCAACTTTTTCGACCGTATAGGCCGTTTTTGTTACGGCAGATCCAATTATACGCTCTCTCTTTTCAACGGTGCAAGACAAATTCAAATCAACTACGGAGCGGATGAAAACAGATGCTATGTCATTCCAAACGGGGTCGACATCAAAACTCTCGAAGCGACGATGGTACACAGACTCCCTACTCCAAAACCCATCGTCACGCTTATCGGTCGTGTAGTTCCGATCAAAGATATAAAGACCTTCATTCGGGCGATGAAAATCGCCTCCCTCTCCATTCCCGATATCGAGGGCTGGATAGTAGGTCCCGTCGAAGAGGACAGAGAATATTTTGAAGAGTGCCAGCATATTGCCATCTCTCTTGGACTCAAAAAGAAAAAGCAGGAATTTAGAGACAACAAAAGCACAATGTCTTTCGAAGAGCTTGAAGCGGACAAAGATACGGTGAAGTTTTTCGGTTTTACCGACATCAAAAAAGTTCTGCCAAAAACCGCACTCCTCACCCTCTCCTCGATCAGCGAGGGTATGCCGCTGGTCATTCTCGAAGGATTCGCTGCAGGTGTTCCCTGCGTTGCGACCGATGTAGGCAGTTGCCGCGATCTCATAGAAGGTGCAATCAACGACGAGGACAGAGCCATCGGTGCGGCAGGTGCCGTTGTCGGCATAGCGAATCCGGGTGCACTCGCCAAAGAGTACAGCAAATTCCTCACATTTGACAACGGTCTGTGGAAAAAGGCACAGGAGGCAGCTTTAAAAAGAGTCAAGAGATATTATGAACAGAGTATGTTTCTCAAAGAGTATGCCGATATCTACGAGGAAGCCCTAACACGCAACTGGGAAGAACTCAAACGGATTGTCTTCCCTTACTACGCTCCCCGTCCCATCCCGTATGTCAAACAACCGCAAAGAAGATTCGAGGTGATACGATGGCAGGCATAGGATTTGAGCTTCGAAAGATTTTGCGAGAGGACCGGCTGCTCTCCTTAGCCAAAGTATACGGCTACTCCGCCATACTCAGTTCGGGACCATGGGTTATCTCGATCGTCGCCATTTTGATAGTCGGTTTTTTGAATCTTGCAAATATCGGTGAGGTTCACGACGCCTTTCGATTTCAGGTTGTCATCACCTATGCGATCGCACTGGCATCGAGTCTGATCATAACGGGTGTGCTGCAATTGCCTTTTACACGTTATATAGCGGACTTGATTTTCCAGGAGCGGGAAGACGAGGTGCTTCCTTGCTACTTCGGCGCTATCATTCTTGCTTGGGGTCTTGGCATCATTTTCATAGTTCCCGTATATCTTTGGGTTTTCGAAGGGCTGCCCATTTCCCTTATCATCGGTGCTATACTTACTTTTATGATACTCTGTGGTGTCTGGATATCGAGCATCCTTGCTGCAAGTCTGAAGTACTATGTAGCGGTTGTCTGGTCGTATCTGCTCTCCTACGCATTTATCGTCGCGGCCTCCTATCTTGTCGGTGACTCCATACAGATGCTCTTGTACATCTTTTTTACCGGCAACTCCATTTTGTTCATCATACTTATGAGTCTTATCATCAAAAGCTATCCATCCACCATCTTTCTCAAAGTGGACTTTTTTTTGGACAAGAACTTCTACTGGACACTTGGGATCGCCGGTCTTGCTTACAACCTTGGAGCATGGGTCGATAAGTTCATCTTTTGGTATCATCCGGCAACCGGTGCTCCGGTTATCGGCAAACTGCATGCTTCCGTCGTTTACGATATGCCGATCTTTTTGGCCTACTTTTCGATCCTGCCGGGAATGGCGATTTTCTTCTTCCGTCTGGAAGCCGACTTTGCCGAAAAGTACGATCTTTACTACGATGCCGTACGAAGCGGCGGAACACTCGATCTTATCAAACAATACAGAAACGAAATGAGTATGATTATTCGGCAGGCAATCCGGGAAATCCTTGTCGTACAGGGTATTACCGACGTCATCTTGTTCCTCACCGCACCCATTCTCTTCGATTGGCTGCATATCTCCGTCATATATCTTGGACTTTTTTACATACTGACTATCGGCGCAATGCTGCAGTTAGCTTTTATGTCCATCTTGGCTATCCTCTACTATCTTGACAGAAAAAAACCTGCAATGTGGCTCTGTATAGCTTTTTTCGTACTCAACGGTGTACTGACATATCTCTCGATCAATATGGGGACGGCTATGTACGGCTATGGATACACCGTCTCACTGCTTATCGTATTTACACTTTCGGCAATCGTGATCCGAAACGAGATGAAAAGGTTGAATTATGAAACGTTTATGCTCCAATAGTTTTCTTTCGCTTCTCTTGCTGTTTATTGGAACGACACTGTATGCATCGCTGCATGACAAGAGTGCCGTCATCTACCTGGGGAAAAACATTTCCTATCCGATGGTGGGCATCCATGACTACATCATCGTCGATCCTAAAAAAACGAACATATATACCCATGGCTTTGACGTTTACAAGAAAAAGATATATGCTCAGATACCCGTTACACCAAAAAGCACTTTAAAAAGCATCGTGCAGGATATGCAGAAACTGCAAAAAGAGGGGTTTGAAAACTTCTATATCAAAGCTATGGAAAAGAGTGATGCACAAACGATCTCCCTGCTCAATACGCTCAGTACAAAAAGCGAATTTCAAAGCTCACACATACTGCTGCATCCCTCTTCGACGCTGCAGCTTTCGAGCATTGCCAATACATTCGAGGGAATCGTACTCTACAATGCGCAAAAGATGCCCGAGATCAAACAGAAAATCAAGCATCTCGAATCGTTCAGCGACACCATTATCGACATCGAAACGACGACAACCGAACAAACGCCAAAGAAACGTATACAAAACTTGAAACGCTTACATCTCATCGGCTATATCACAAACGCCGCGCAAGATATCTACGGTTACGGTGTCAAAAATGCCATAAAGCGGGAGATACTGACTCTCATAGACGACACGAAAGAGGACCGAATCGATCTGGGAGCACATCGCTTAGGTGCGTTGCCGCTGGAATACCAAGGGTACATTCAAAAACTCTACAGCATAAAACGAGGGCTCCCCGATCCCGACTCGATGACACAGTATGCCGGAGTGATCATCTGGCTCGACCAGCCTTCCGAATATCCCGACCGCCTCATATCCTGGGTCAACCAACTCCATAGAAGAGGTATTTTTGTAGCTTTTGCATCCAACTTCGGACTTGAAGACACATGGACATTTCTGCCTCAACTGGATATACAGGTTGAAGGTTGCAGTCGGGAAGGAATGCAAAAAACGCTTTTTAAATCTCCCATTATGGACTATGAAATAGAAACAAAGCCTCTGCAAAACAGTGAATGCTGGATACCGCCGAAAAATTCCAAACCACTCTACACGTATCAAAACGGTGATGGGGAGACATCCACACCCGCAGCCATAACACCGTGGGGCGGTTACGCGATAGAAAACGCTTTTTTCGCCGATATCGGTGGAGAGATTTTATGGTCCGTCGATCCGTTCGAATTTTTCAAGCAGGCACTACGCCTCAAGCCGCTGCCGGTTCCTGATCCAACGACGGAAAACGGCAGCAGACTCTTCTTCAGTCATGTGGATGGAGACGGCTATGTCAGCCGTGCCGAATTCGATCCGGAAAAACTTTCCGGAGAGGTAATCTACAAAGAGATATTCAAAAAGTTCAAAGTTCCACATTCCGCCTCCAATATCGGTGCGGAGGTAATGCCAAACGGTCTTTATCCCGAACTTTCCAAACGGTGCCTGGAGGGTCTAAAAAAGATCTATGCACTGCCAAACGTGGAACCGGCCACACATACCTTCACCCATACTTTCTTCTGGGGTAAAATCAAAAACGGGAATCTTCCTCCCCAGTACAGACTCGCTCCAAAAGGATACGAATACAACCTCACTTATGAAATCAAGGGAATGCTCGATTACATAAACGACCATCTCCTTGAAAACAACACTTCAAAAAAAGCACGAACAGTTTTTTGGAGTGGAGACTGTGCCCCGAGACTCAACGCCATGACCTTGATATATAAAAATCATATCCTCAATATCAACGGCGGGGATACGACCATCAGCAATGACAAACCATGGCTTGCCCGCGTCGCTCCTTTGGGCTTGGCAAGAGGGGAGTACTATCAAATATATACAGGTCAGCAGAATGAAAACGTCTTCACCAATGAATGGCTCGGGCCGTTTTGGGGATTTAAAAAGGTGGTACAGACTTTCAAGCTCACAGACAAACCAAAAAGACTCAAACCGATAGATATCTACTACCACTTCTATTCGGGATCGAAAAAAGCTTCCCTCAATGCCCTTCGCTATGTCTTTAACTGGGTACTCAAACAGCCAGACATTATGCCAATCTTTACCTCAAGCTACATCCCGAAAGTGATGGACTACTATACTGTTTCTTTAGCGAACGAGGGAGACGAATGGCTCATTGCCGGTATGCGCGATCTGAAAAACCTGAGACTGGAGACAAAAAAACAGCATATCGATTACAAACATTCGTCGACGACTCTTGGAGAAACAAGGATCAACAATCGAACCTACATAGCTCTCTCATCCAGGCAAATTCACTACCTTTCTCTAACCGGCAAACAGCAAAACGCAAACTATCTTGTCAGTGCGAACGCGAAACTTTCCCGACTTATTAGAGGCAATAAAACAACCCGTTATATTTTTGAGGGAGAGGTGGGTGTCAAGCTCAGATACCATCTCAAACAAGAATGCACAATACAAACAAAACCGAAAGCGAAACTTATAAAAAAAACGGACGATATTGTCATTGTGAAGTTTCCTGCAGACAAACACCGGGGGATAGTAGATGTACGATGCCGATAAAGACAACGCAAACGTCATCACCAACAAAGAGCTTCTTTTTTTGGTCGGCATTTTCATTTTTATCCTCGTACAACTCTATCCCAAGAACATTTTGCAAAACATCATCGAGGATGACCACTCCGACTACGCTTTGACGATGGTGTATCTCGAAGACCTGTTGAAGCATCATCCAAACGATGAGATGCTCAATCTTGTTTATCTGGAAAAAAAGATGGAGGTACGGGATGTCAACGTTTCCATTCCTCTGGCTCGAAAACTGATGCACTCAAAAAAGGAGTTCATACGAGACAAAGCGACCGTTCTCGCATTCAATGCGGAAATGATCAAATATTTTCAGACCAAAGATAAAAGGGAAAAAAGAAGACTCTATCGTCACCTACGAAGACTTTTTTCCATCATTTTTACAAAAAAACTGTATGACAGCGACATCAAACAGTGGTACGCAAACGCAACGTTCGTGCAAAACGACTGGGCGAGATACTACTTTTTAAAACGCCTCATACAAAAAGAACCTACCAATGTCAAATGGCTTCGAAACGCCTACTTTCTGGCCTTGAAGTTCGGGAAAAAAGAGGATGCGAAACATTATCTCAACGCACTGCTTGTTTATGATACAAAAGATCCACTCCAATGGACGATGGCAAAATACTACGCCCTGCTGCGTTATCACAAATACGATGAAGCTCAGCGGGTTCTTGAGCACAACGCCAACCGCTCGCTGCAGATCAAAAAGAGACTTGCATCCTTTTATCTGATGCGTTCTCTCTATATGAAAGCTTCACAAACCTATCTGGAACTCAGCAGGGAGGTTCATACTCCAAAAGAGCGCGACCTCTATGTCAAGAAAGCGATCCAGGCGCTGCAGTCGGGTAACCTTCTCAAAGAAGCGAGTTCACTGGCTCATGAATATGAAATGGAGTATATAGGCAACAGAGATATGCGTAACTTCATACTCAAAGTATATCTTGCCGCAGGCAGACTCGACTGGGCGGACAGTTACGCTAAAAAGATTTTACGTTACGACTATAGAGGTCTCAAATGAAATATCTCCTCTTTCTCTTTCTCTTCCTGCTCCCGCTGCATGCCGACAAACCCGCAACATGCAATACCGTGCAGCTTCTCAGTGTCCCGATGACAAAACAGGAGAACCTGCTTGATTCTAAGTATCCCCAAGACTGCAAAGTGATGCGTATAGGCCATACAGCTACGGTACGATGTGGATGTTTTTACCGGCTTGACGGTGCAAAAAAGAGACTGCAGCAGCTCAGAAAAAAATACGCCAACGCCTCTCTTGCATCGACATACGCTTACCGTTTCAAGGAGAACAACGCCACTGCAACTTCCCGGACTCTCTTAAATACACCTCAAAAAACAAAAAAGAGAACTCATATACGAACAAAACCAAGAAAACAAAAACAAATGTCATCACAAACCTGTTACAGTGTCAACCTCGTCTCCCTGCCGAAGACACAAAGAAATCTCGACTATCTCTACAGACAGGACTATCCAAAAGACTGCAAGATCATGGCATTTAGCAAAACATTCGGTGTCCGCTGTGGATGCTTCGATACACTCGATGAAGCCGAAAAAAGAAAAGAGGAGCTCAGTAAAACATTTCAAAATACCGGAATATCCAAAACGTATCGTTACCGCTTCGAGCCTGATTACTATGTAGCACGCGTCTATGAAAATCCAAACAAAAAGTTGTCTCCGCAAGAAGCGGAGCTTCGACTGATGCTGCAGGTTTTTCTCTACAAAGGAGACCTTGAAAGTGCCTACAAGATCGCACAGATGGGTGTCAAACAACATCCAAACTCCTACTACTGGAATCAGAAGATGGCGAACATCTGCCAGTGGACCAACCGAACCGCACAGGCTATGAAGCATCTCAGAAAAATATATGAACTCCATTACGACCCGATTCTCGAAGACAAACTGATCCAGTACGGACTGCAGTACTATCAGTACGAAGCGATCGAACCACTCGTTCTCAACAAGGCACGAAGATATCCAACCGAAACCAATATAGACAATCTTATCGATGTGTATAAAAAAATAGGTCTGCCGGAAAAGGTTCTCGCCGTACTCGACAGTGAATACAAAAGGACGAAAAAACATATATTTCTCACCAAGGCTCTGGAACTTGCCTTGGAAATCGGTGATCTTGAGAGTGCACAAAAATATGTTGCCCTTATCGAAAAACAAAAACCCTACTCCAAAGTAGATGCCGCACTGCTTGCCAACTACTACTATGTCACCAGAAAACTCAACAAAGCATATGCGACCCTTGCGGATGCAAAAAACAAAGAGGTTATCGAAGACATCAACAACACGGAAGAACTTCGCTATTTCGAACTTGCCAGCGATATCGCATGGTATCTGCAAAAAAACGTGTCTGCAGCAAAAGCATCAAAGAAATTGATGGATGCTGGTAGAGCGAGAATGGTCGATTATGAACGTATATCGCTTGTCTATCCCGAGATCGACAACGATGTCGCGATGGAAGCGGTAAGAGAGGGGTATCAAAAGTACAAAGTCTCTTATATGTTCTTCAGTTATGCCAATGACGCCATAGCCAAAAAAAGATTCGACGAACTGGCATCACTGCTGGAATCGGTCGATGAAGAGCACTCTCCTCTAACCAGGCAGCCGATGTACTGGATCATCAAATCCAAAGTTTACAACCACTTCAAAAAATATGATCTGGAGGAGGCAGCTCTTAAAAAAGCGCTTGCTCTCGCTCCTGACAATACACAGATCAGAATTGCACTTTTATGGCATTTTATGGAGATGAACGATATTCAGAACACGAAACTGATTCTTCAAGATATCGAAGACGGGGCGCCACTGAACGCATCCCTCTACTTCCCGCTTGCCTCGGCATATTTTTACCTCAACGACATCAACCGTGCCTCCTACTATCTCAACGAAATGCAGCTAAACGGGGACAAAGCGACGCAAAGCATCTCCTATAAATTCTTACTTGCCTATGTCAAACAGATACAAAACGACGAAGCGGCATTCAAAACGCTGATGATAGAAATCACCCATACGCTCAAAACAAAGATGAAAAGACACCCGGCTCTCAAAAAAGACGACAAAATCCTTTCGGATTATCTACGCGCCGCTATGTATGTCTTGAACCCGGACAAGTTCGAAAAAAAGCTGAAAAAAGCAAAACCCTTCCTGAATAAAAAAGATTATAACGAAATTGCCTACTCCTGGGCCGTATATATCAAGGCGTATGAAAAAAGTCATAAAATATACAACAAATCTTCCAAAAAAGAGCTGTGGATGAGCTTTTCGGATGCACTCATTTTCCAACATCACACAAGGATAGAAAATCTTCTCGAACGCTATCTCGACCTCCTTCCCCAAGGAGATGCGGTCGGCGCACTCGATGATGACGGACAGACATCCCGTGCACAAAGCAGGAACTTCAAAATTTTGTACCATAACGACGACAATCAAAACGCATATATACGACAACTCGATATCAGCAAAAAAAGAACGGACAAAGTTAACGCCAAAATCGCCAGACTACTGCGAGAACCGCTGCTGCAAAAGTATCTCCGACTCTCCAACCGCAGTTATATAGGAGACAGCTGGTATGTTAACGAAAGTTTCGACATCTATAAAAACAGCACTACCGACACAAGATACCTTGTCAATCCGCCTGACCTCACCTACACCGCCCGATTAGGCATAAAAAAGAAGTTTCAGCGCGGATATGCACTTGCCCGGTTTGCATACAACAACCATATGCGCAACTACTTCTCTTTTACGATCGACGGAGAGTATCGCGCGAGCACGGACTTTACATTCGGACTCAAAGTGGGAAAAAACATTCAAGCCGACGCCACCACTCAACTCTACCTCGGAGGGAAGAAGGAAAATATCCAGCCCCGCATAAAGTACCAGATACTCCACTCGACGGCAATCGACATGCAGTACGAAAAAGCGAAATTCTACTCGCAGGATAACGTCTATCTGGGAAAAGGAGACTATTTTCTCGCTCATATCGCCCAACAGATTCGCAACGGATATCCGGACATCTTTATAGGCCTCTTCTACGACAGGGCGCTTTATGACGAAACAGACGGCAGCAGAGGAGTCATCGACGATCTTCAGGTACGCCGCTATCAGGTCCTGCCAAATCCGTTTTACAATATCGGACTCAATCTCTCCTACGGAATGGCGAACAGACATCTCTATACGAGAGTATGGCGGCCATATTTCGAGGCTGCAGCCTACTACAACTCGGATATAGATGATTATACATACAGTGCGCATGGAGGATATGGAGGAAAGGTGTTTCACCAGGATCACCTCAGCATAGGGGTTTCCTACTCCAACTATCTCAACGGGGTCGGCGGAGAGATCTTTGAAATCTATCTCAATTACGAGTTCCTCTATTCGCTCAGCAAGGAGATATAAGTGCGCATCATTCTGACTTTACTTTTGTTCATCGGCTCGCTTTTCGCTGCACTTGAGAACAAAAGTGCCATAGTTTACTACGGCAAAGACATATCCTATCCTTTAGTCGGTATCCATGACTATATCATCGTCCAGCCGCAAAATATCAATACCTACAGGCATGGCTTCGATCTCTACAAAAAAAACATCTACGCATATGTCAGCATCGGAGAGGTCGCCAAAAATGCAAAAATCTACGGAGATCTCCACATCTCTTGGATCAAAGCCGACAACAAAGCATGGAACAGTGTTGTGCTCGATATCACGAACAAAACCTACCAAGAGTTCATTTTCTCTCATCAGATAGAGCCCCAAATCAAACGGGGATTTAAAAACTTCTTTTTCGACACGCTCGATTCCTACTACTTCTACGCCAAAACACCCAAAGAGATACAAAAGGCGAGGGATGCCCTTGCAGCGTTTATCAACGAATTTCACAGACGCTATCCCCATGCCAAACTCATTGTCAACCGCGGTTTCGATATTATCGATCAGATACATGACTCCATTACTGCCGTCTTGTTCGAATCCTACTATGGTGGACTGGATAAAAAACTTGGATACAAAAAGGTTTCCAAAAAGGACAGAGCCTGGCTCGATGCAAAACTCGCAAAAGCAAAAGCCTACAATCTCGACATCATTGCAGTAGATTACAGCCAAGAGAAAGAAGAGGCGAAACAAATCGTCCAAAAACTGCAAAAAAAAGGCTTCATCCCCTACGTTGCGGACAAGCATCTTCTCACCTATGGAGAAAGTTCCAAAAACGCTCTCAAAAGGGAGATTTTGACACTTGTGTATGCGCCGACAATGGATATCATTACAACGGAAGCCCATGAATACGGTGCCCTGCCTTTGGAATACCTCGGGTATATCCAACAACTCTTCCGTATCGAAAAAAAACTCCCAGACCTCGACACACTCTCTCGTTACAAAGCGGTTGTGATATGGCTGCGTGACTACTATCCCGATCCGAAAAAACTGCTCAAATGGATCGATGCAGTCAAAAAGAAGGGCCTGAAAATCGCCATTGTCGGCAATTTCGGTTTTCATGCAACAAAAGACGATCTCAAATCACTCGGAATCTACATTCGCCAAAACGATAAAATGCTCAAACAATCCATCCGTGTTCAAGACCCCATGATAGGCTACGAAATCATGCCTTCGATGGAATTCAATTCGGACATCATCGAGTGCGACGACTGCAAACCGCTACTGCAATACCAATACCCAGACAGTACGACATCCACCCCTGCAGCCATCACGCCATGGGGTGGATACATAGTAGAAGAGGGCTACATCGCACAGATCGAAGATGAAAATCTCTGGGTTGTCAATCCGTTTGAATTCTTTGCGAAAGCTCTGCGCCTGAAAAAGATCCCCGTTGCGGACCCCACAACCCAAAACGGTAAACGACTGATGTTCAGCCATGTCGACGGAGACGGTATCATGAACCGTGTAGAAGGGAAATTCGGAAAATATGCCGGAGACGTTATTTTGAACTATATCCTCAAAAAATACAAAATCCCCCATTCCATCTCCATTATCGGTGCCGAAGTCGATCCCCATGGTCTTTATCCGAAAATTTCTCCGGAACTTATAAAAATCGTCAAACAAATGTTCGCTCTTCCAAACGTCGAACCGGCAAGTCATACCTTCACTCACCCGTTTTTTTGGGGAAAGATAAAAAACGGCAATCTCGATCCAAAATACAGACTCAATCCGCCCGGCTACAAATTTTCACTCAAAAGAGAACTGCAGACGACACTGGAAAATATCAATACAAAATATATCAAGCCAGATAAACATCCAAAAGCAAGGACGATCTACTGGAGCGGGGACTGCGCACCTCGCGAGAACGCACTCGAGTTTATCTACAAGCGCCATATACTGGCGATCAACGGCGGAGACACCACCATCCAAAATTCTGCACCATGGCTGACGCTGGTCGCTCCTTTTGGACTAAGACGAGGAGCCTACTACCAGATCTATACCGGCGCACAAAACGAAAACGTCTTTACCAACGATTGGCTCGGACCGTTTTGGGGATTCAAACGGGTCGTACAGACCTTTAAACTCACAAATTCTCCACGACGACTCAAGCCTATCGACATCTACTATCACCACTATTCCGGTTCCAAGCAAGCATCGCTCGAAGCCTTGAAATATGTCTTCAACTGGGCGATAAAACAGGATACAATGCCCATTTTTGCCTCCGAATACATCCTTAAAGTGATGGATATGTACCAGGTATCAGTTGCCCATGAGGGTAGCAGCTGGCTTTTTAGCGGATTGCATGATCTTAAAAACATACGATTCGAAGATTATAACGGGAGTTTCGATCTCAATGCTTCGGACAATGTTATTGGATTTTCACGGTTTGAAAATCATACCTATGTCAGTGCAGGTACAAAACAACGCGTACTTATCACTACAGCACCAACACATACAGCTTCATCCCAAGCGTATATGCTTCAGGCAAACGGGAAACTCGTCGACTATCAAGAGGAGAACGGAACCAAAAGATACACCTTCAAAGCGCATGTACCGCTGTATTTAACTTTTCACGTGCCGACAGAGTGCCGTATCACAATACAGCCAAACCCTTTCAAAAAGAGCCTCAAAAACAAGATCGCAACTTTCCGTTTCAAAAAGGCTAAAGAAGCAAGCGTTACAACCATTTGCCCTATGGCAGTACCCGCTCGAAAATCCAAAAAGCTGATACAGAGCCAATGATATAGGCTACAAGGCGATCGAGCGTGCTTTTTTTCATAAACCTGCGCAAAATATAAAAAACAACCGAAGCGACAAGAATATACATAATCTGTCCAAGCTCTATGCCGAGGTTGAATGCAAAAAGAGAAAGCGGTATCTCGTTGTGCGGCAGCCCGATATCGCTAAGAGACGAGGCAAAGCCAAGACCATGTACGAAACCGAATAAAAACGCCACAACCCCAAGATGTCTCTTCGTAAATGTGATGCGAGGCATCATTATCTCTTTGGCAAGAAAAAGAATACTAAGCGCTATCATCGCTTCAACGAAGTAGGTGTTGATCGTAACGGTTCCAAGTATCCCGAGTGCAAGTGTGATAGAGTGCGAAAGCGTAAATGCCGAGATCGTAAAAAGCAGTGCACGCAAAGATGGAGCAAGCACAAGAAGTCCCGTGACGAAGCTGAGATGATCGAATCCCGTCAGAATATGCATCACACCCATCTGGAGATACTGCAAGAACAAACTCCATCTTGAAAGTTTCTCATTGATGGCTATAAAAGGAGTCGCTGCGCGTAAAAGAGATTTATAGACATGTTTTTTATCGTCATAACGCACCAAAACCCCTCTGTCGCTTGAGACAAGTCCCTTGACCCACACACGCGAATTATGCAGACCTTCTCCTCCGCAGTCGAGCGTATATGTTCGTATGATAAATCCGTTGAGAATCTTTTTGTGTGTGGGAGTGATTTGTGTGCATCTTGCAGGATATTTGATCGAAATATCTCCGCTTCTTGTATCCGAAAGGGGTTTTTTGTAAGTAACGAACAGTTTTCCGTCCGTTTTCTTTTCAATGTTGATATAAGAAAGTCCCGACTGATGTGCCTCCACACCCGCTATGAT